>JAAWJJ010000046.1 GCA_022796875.1 Eubacterium sp.
AAATAAGAAGCTAATTTCAGGAAATGAGGATTTAAAATGATCAGTGTAAACAATGTAACCTTGCGGATCGGTATTTTCAACAATATTAAGAATCGACCGCCCTTTGTATTTGTGTTCATCCAGCTCAATTTCACAGATCAAATCAGACATAACATCTGCAACTTTCGGATTTTCTTTATGGAGTTCCCCTATATACTGTTTTACCTCGTCAATCTTCTTTCGTCTTTCCTCCGGCGTGATATCCGCCGCATCATCCGGCGCGACAATATTCTGAATCAAACGGATAATATATTCATAATCGATTACCGTATTACTGTACGCCATCAACTCATAATCCTGATCCACCTCCGGCGCATCTGGTTCCTCCTGCCCGGAATCCGGTTTTTCCGCTTTCAGCTCTTCCAGTACATTCAGGTAATGCGCCGCATAATTGCCATACTCTTCTTCCGTAATCCCATACTCCGAAAGTTCTTTTTCGTTATAAACGGTAAACGATTTCAGCTGCGCAAACAACTTGTCAAAATTCTGGAACATTTTTACAAAAATCTTTTTTTCTTTTGGCGACATACCTGAAACTTCTGACGGAGTACGGGCTAAAACCCGAAGTGCTGCCAAAGCTTTCCAGAACGCCTGTTCCATCTCTTCCCATTCCGCTAAAAGCGCCTCCCTTGTACCTCCCGCAGAGTATAATTTCACCGCGTCGTCCACACATTTCTTAAATAAAACCGGCGCCTGGAATGTGACAATCTGGCCATAGGTCTTATTTTTGTCATAAATTCGGTTTGTTCTTGAAAAAGCCTGGATCAGATCGTGCGGCCCCATTGGCTGCCTGTCAATATAAATGGTGGACAGGCACGGAGCGTCAAAACCGGTCAGCAAACGATCCACAACAATGACTAAATCCAACTGCTCGTTTCTTCTCCAAAACTTTGGATCTTTTCTGGCAAGCCTTTTATTCAAATTTCCGTTATATCCCGGAATCTGGGAAAGCCCGTATTTTATACCAAACATCTCATAATAATCATCCAGCGCCTCCTGCATTTTCTGCTGATTCACCTGTGATCCCTCTTCATTTTCAGTTACGGAATACGTAATTGCAAACTTCGGGAAATCCGGAAGCGCCCGTTTCATCTTCCCGTCAATGTGAAGCGGAGTTTCCCCATTCTTAACCCGTTTTAATAATTCGTAATATTTCTGTGCCAATGGGATCGAACTTACCGTGAGCAGCGCTTCATATGTCTTTCCTTTCCCGTTTTGAAAACCTAACTTGTGATAAGACTTATTCAAAATAACATCCAACACTCTTAGCATATGCGCTTCACTATCATATCCGCTGCGGTCGGTTTCATCTTCTGTATTTTTAGGGCCGTTATGTTCTACGAGAAAACCCAGGACGGCATTATCATGAATAGCATTTTGAATGGTATATTTGTGCAGACACCCGCCGTATAATTCTTCCGTAGTACGAGGCAAATCGCCCAACTGAGGGTACGGATTTTCCGCAAATCTCGGCGTCCCCGTAAATCCAAACCAAAGGGATTTGCCAAAGAACCTTTCCAATTCCCTTTTCGTTCCCGGAGCGACCGCCCTGTGGCACTCGTCCACTACAAAAGCTATTTTCAGATTTCTTATTTTGTTATATTCGCTGGTATCTTCCTTTAATCTCTTCGTAATCAGCCTTTGCAGTTTCTGAATCGTAGTTACAATAACCTGCCTGTCGTCTGATTTCAGTTTTTTCTTTAAATCATTCACATTTTCCGTTTCATCAACATCAATCAGGTCATTATTTGCATAAGCCTGAAACGCCATGGTAGTCTGCGCATCCAAATCTTTTCTGTCAATCAGGAAAATCGCCTTATCTAAAGCCGGAATATCCATAATCAGATTCCTTGTCGCCTTATACGAAGTCAATGTTTTGCCGGAACCGGTCGTATGCCATACATACCCTGACCTGCCCGTCTTCGAAGCTTCCCGTATCGCTTCTATTGCATGTATCTGATATGGACGGAGCAAAATCAACTTCTTTGCATCGTTATCCAATACCGTATACCTTGCTATCATCTCATGGGCTTCCGGTATACGCAGCACGCTTTCTGCAAAATCAGACAAATCCGTTACCGGACGGTTTTCCCGATCCAGCCATCCGTTTATAAATTTGGAATTAAGTTCTGTATCGCCTGCCGCAGAAAAGTATTTCGTATTTACGCCGTTACTGATAATAAACATCTGAACCGCAGAAAATATCCCGTGAAACTTACCTTCGCCAATATATTTCCTGATCTGCCAAAACCCGTCCATATACGAATGTTGTTTTTTTTTCAATTCAATATGTATCATCGGAAGCCCGTTAATCAAAAGAGTAACATCAAACCGCCTGTCCCTTACGGGTGCGTTACGGTTTTCATCGGTATTTAACGCGCTGTACTGGCGGATTACTTCGTATACGCTGCTGCCGCCCGCAATGTGCTCATGATTCATGACTACCAGATGCAGACGTTCCGTATCCCGCTGGACATGTACCTGAACTTTCCCATTCTCTCCCACCAGCCATTCGCCGGCCTTATAAAACGATGAAAACTGCAGTTGGTTCTTAACCTGTTCAAACTCCGTATCCGAAAGATGCTCCCCATTCAGCCTTTCCTTATTATTCTGTTCGAGAATATACTTAAAATTTTTCCATAAATCTTCTTCCGTTTTTAAATCTTCTCTGTAAGTCCATTGAAAATCGCCGCAAGTCAGTTGTTCGATCAGTTTGTTCTCAATCATTGATTCTAATTCCGGCACTGTTATCTTCCCCTTTGTCATTATATATAATTTTATTCCGTCTGGCCTGCCTGCTTCATCCGTAACGAATCCTGCCACTCGCCTGAAATACTGTCGCTTTGCTGATACAGCTTGTTGAAATCGTCCGGTGACAGTTCTTTCAGCCGGATGTCAAATCTGTACAGCATCCACTTGACATCATGCGCCAGGCTGAACTTATCTTTCAAGCCGATATCGCTCTCCTGCAGCCGCTCCATCTGGCCGCAGAGCCGGGAAATAACCGTGTGCGCGTCATCGTCAAATCTGACAATTTCAGGCTCCTGCTCCACACCGTCTATCGTCCTTGTCCTGGTGATATTATGCGTCATATAATAACTGATCAGATGGCAGGATATTCTGATACTGTCAAAATCCGCACTGCACTGTTCCAGCAGGCCGATTAGCATTGTATAATTCTCACTGGTTGATAAACGATCCGTTTCTTCTTTCAGAAGTTTTAAAAGGAATTCATCCAACTGTTCGTGCAGCGCCGTATCTTTCCGGCAGACAAGCGTCATCAATGATACGCAATTCTTTGCGCGGTACAGCCTGTCCGCCCGGATTGATTCTTCAAACATCTTTTTCAGGGACGGGATCAGCATTTCCTCTTTCAGAATACGCTTGATTTCCGGATTGGCCGTTTGCAGGTAAACCCGCTTTGTTAACCGATCCAGCCGCTCCATGCTCATTAAAAATCCCTGTCCTTGCAGACGGTATCCCAAAGCCGCATGGCAGAAGTAAAAATCTCCATTCAGTCCATTTGTCTTTTCATGGCTACGGACATACCGATCCAGGACGTCATACTCCTGCTCCAGGTCTTCCTCCAGTCCGCCGCGCCCCCAGAACCGCATTACGGCTATATAAACTTCCGCATCACATGCAAGGGCTTTCGCGCTGATATCGTCACGCCAGAACCGCATGATACCCAGGAGGCTAAACAACTTTCTGTTTTCTTTTTCATTTGCCCGGCTTTGGATCTCACGAAACAACTGCAAGGCTTTTGCATCGTCCCGCGGCACGCCGTCGCCGTAAAAAAAGATTTCTGCCTTACGGGCCAAAACCGGCAGGCAGTCCGGCAGCTTCTGGTATAACTCCAACGCCCTCGCCTCATTTTTGGTGCACGGCGCGACAATACATTCGCTTCCATCACACACCCGGCCCGCATGATACATTTCCGCCAGCCTCATCATGGCCGGCGCAAACTCCCGCTCCGCCGCCTGTTCCAGCAGCGCAGTTCCCTCCTCGATTTTTCCCTGCCGGTATATCAGGTTATCGCCCTCTTCAAACCATCTCTCCGCTTTCGATTTAAATAATCCCACTGTCTTTTCCCTCTTTCTTTCGATTTGTATGCTCTTCTCCGGCTGCTTCTTCCCCTCTCCTCCGCGCTTTTTTCTAAAGAAATTGATGAGCAGAAACTACCATGCTGTTTTCAAATTATCAGCTTATATTTAAGACAACAAAACCCCCTCTTTATAAGAACATTCTAAATATTGTGGATTACTATAATATACACTGGAATTAAAATTCGATATTTCATCACTGATAAAAGAGGAAAATACATCTATAATTGCCTGTACCTCTTCATTTTCTTTGGCAACGTCAAGTACCAGTTGCTGATATACACGTCCAATAGCTGTAATTGGCGGTACTTCGTACTTGCAATTAGTTATTGTATCAAACCCTCCCTCTGTAATTCCATATTGTTCAATCCATTCATCTGTCATAACCTCAAATCGCAAAATATTTAATGAATCATCCTCACAATAAGTAAAAATTTTACTAATCCTTTCTTCAATCTATTCCCAAGTTGTTCTGTTTTTCCATATCAATTTATCTATATCATCAAAGGCATTTTCCAGTTTTTCAATATGGTACATCTCTTACATTTCATATATAAAATCCGTTAATTCCAATGTGACATCATTGGTTCTATATTATATTTTGACATAATCATTAAGGATACTTTTTTACTGTAAAAACTTAAAATGTATACCATATCTTTATTCATAATGTTCCTCAATCATCCCAATAGGTCTATAATCAACTAAAGCAATATCCTTTTATTCTTCCCAACATTTACCTCGTGTCTAAATTTCAGCTTGAACAATATGACCAAAATTCATTTCGTCCTTAAATAGATCATATACATATGCAGAACTTTGCGTATATAATCCTGTTTCTATATTTTGAAGTTTATCAAATACCTCAGAATAATAAAATTTATTCATTGCTTCATCATACTCCACTCCCTGGTCAATCGTAATCATTTCAATTATATCCTGTGTTATAAATTCAATTAATTGATCTTGTCTGTTCATTTCAACTACCTGCCTTTCGCAAAAGTCTGATACGAACGATTTCTATGAAACATCCAATCCATCAATACATCCAATTCATTGATACACTCAATTCATTGATACACTCAATCCATTGAAACATCCAATCCATAAACAATTACACATTTATAACATTAAGTATATCATTACTATACTAAAATCGCAAAAAAGAAAATCAGAAAACTCACATCCCGAAAATACCCCTGAAATACGAAAAAAGGAATCAGAACAGAGTTTTTCATTTCTCTGTCCTGATTCCGCTAATGAATACAGCAGGTTTCTGTATTCCATCATATCAGTATCTTCGCTGGCTCACTCGCCGCCTTTTATACTGTTTTGTTTCCAGTAATTAAGTTTTGGAAGCTGCGCCTCAAAATATATCCGCGCCTGCTCCGGAGGAAAGTTTTCATTTGACATGTGTTCCACAAGAAAATCCGTCAGTTGCTCCAGATTTGTGTAAACAAATTTTCCGTCCGCATAGCACCATTTACAATATTCTTCATTGAATGTACCGTCATTCTCTTTGCTGATGGAAGAATCGTCCAGGGGCATCCCGCAGCACTGGCAAATCAGTTTTCTCGGAGAACCCAGAAGCGTATTAATAGATACGTCAAACAATTTTGAAAGCAATTTCAGCGTTTCGGTGTTTGGCACGGTTTCACCGGTTTCCCAACGGGATACCGCCTGACGGGTAACATAGATTTTCTCTGCAAGTTCGCCTTGAGATAAGCCTTTTTGGGTTCTCAGTTCCAATAGAATATTTTTTGTTTCCATATAAATTATCACCTCTTGCGAATACTTTACCACCGATATTCCGGACAGCCAAGCAACTCCCCGTTGCTATCGCCAAAATCCTTTTGGCAGGCAGGACAATACACACTTCCCCTGCCGCCGACTGCAATACGGCAAAGGATCTGCCCGCACTTCGGACAGGGTTCGCCATCCTGTCCATAAACCTGCAGAAACGGGGTATTACGGTAGTCCTGTCCTTTGGTTTCCAAATATTCTTCCGGCGTTATTTTATTCCTGTCTATAAAATAAGAAATACGCTCTGGAATGGCCACGGCAAGGTGTTCCCATTCTTTCATCGTCAAAGTCATTGCCGGACGCGCCGGATGAATCCCCGCAGCAAACAAAATCTCGTCCGCATAAATATTGCCAATGCCTGCAATTACTCCCTGGTCTAACAGGCACTTTTTTACGGCTTTTTTGCTTTTTCCCAAACACACATTCAGATATTCGGCGGTGAGTTCCACATGAAGAGGCTCTATCCCCAATTTTTCAGCTCCGCTGTATGTATCGGCTTCCCCTTTTTTAAGCAGCCAGAAACGCCCGAAACGGCGGGTATCAGAAAATCGTAATTCCCTGCCGTTACTGAGATGAAAAATGATATGCGTATGTTTTTCTTCCGGATAATCTGCCGGAGTAAGCAAAAGGCAGCCTGTCATCCGCAAGTGCAGGATAATACGATCGTCGCTGTTTAACCAGATAGTCAGGAATTTCCCCCTGCGCGTCATATGGGAAACGGTCTGTCCCGCCAGCAGCCTGCAAAATTCATCTGCTGCAGGGTAAGCCGTAACTTTTGGATGCTTCACGATCGCTTTATCAATGACAAGCCCTTGTATCTGCGGCCCAATTACATTCTTTATTGTTTCCACTTCCGGCAATTCCGGCATAATTCTCACCATTGCGCTCTGCTTTAGGCAGACGCAAAAACACGCGTCTGACGGATACATTGCGCCCTCTCCTTTGTTTTTTCAGCGACTTTAATTTAATTGGCTTTATTTTTTAATCAGCTTTTTTCCTTTTTGTTTCTTTTTTGCGGAAAGATTTCTGTGCCCCCTGAATTAATTGATCGTCCGGCTTTACCGCACCAAGCAGCAGAGGCGAAGTCTTATCATGGAATTTATAATTTTCAAACGCTTTCTGCGGGTATTTATTCGCATAGCAATATTTACAGCCATTCAGGCAGGTATCATAAGCCCCTATATCCCGGCTTTCTATACAGTGGCAGCCGTGCCTGGTCCCTTTATGCTTTAAATCTTTAAACCAGATACCGTTGGCATCCCCCAAAATATCAAGCGTCGTACAGCCGGAAGAATGGATATGATAGCGGGAAAAATCTCCGTTCGTTCCGCATGTTTGAATAAAAATACCGTTTCTCTCCGCAATCGTACCAAATCCCTGCGCCAGTATGTCCATATCATTTACAGACAAAGGAATAATCTCCGGCATGTTGCTTTCCAGTTTCTTATAAATTTCCACAAAACTGAAAATGCAGCGGTCAATATACGGGGACAATACTTTCGCCATTCGTTCAAAAGTATCCAAATGCCGCCGTATCGTGTATTCCCCGGTCAGCAAAACAGGGTCATATCTCCATGAAACCCGCCGTTTTCCTACCAGTTCAGACAGCTTTATCAACGTTTCCATACTTTCTTCAATGCCCGGAACGCCCGGCTCAATCTCTTTTCCGTAAGCGGTAATCGTGTAATGGAAATAAGCTGGAAAACGATCCGTGATCTCATGCAGACGCGGCAGAATGGGCTTGTAATTTTTAGAACAAAACACAACGCAATCCACCGTATCAGGCGTCAGTTCATAACGTGTCACTTTATTGGGGAATAACGGATTGCGCGACAGCACATACCCTTCTGAAAAACGGTTCAGAAGCCATTCCGTATAATATTGGACGGTATCTGTCCGTCCTCCGGTGTTAATTATCATTCTTACACCTCCATTTTCGCAGAATAGCAAATATTTTCACTTCCGTCAATATAGTTGGAAAAGAAAAACAGGATCTGTCTGGTATCACGCCGGACAAATCCTGTTTTTTAATTTATCTGTTCTTCTATAATGACCTGTTTTTCTATAATGACCTGTTTTTCTGCAATACCCCCGGCACATGCGCCGCTTCTAATGCCCCTGCTACAATATAAAACAACAGAATACCTGCCAGTCCTTCTGCAATCAGTCCAGGAAGCTGCGCTGCACTGGCAGCCCATCCTCCATACAGGATTACACCCGCCAGATAATATCCGCCTATCATAATGCCGATTCCGGCAAGATTGGCAAACACCGTGAAAACAGATTTTAATTTTGTCAGTTTTTTATTTCTGCCTGCGATGAATCCAATCGCCCAACCCATCAGGCCTTTAATAATCAGCGTCGGAATAGCCCACTGCGGATATGTCAGCAAATCGGCAAGAGCAGATCCTAATCCGCCTGCCAGCAACCCGGAAACCGACCCCAAATAAACGCCTGCCAATAATATCAGACAATTGCCAAAATGCATATATCCAAAAGGAATTGGAATCTGGATCACTGTCGTCCCTACACAGACAACCGCGATCGCTAATGCGGTAATCGTCATTTTTTTGATATTCCACTGGGTTTTTCGGTTCATAAAAATATTTCCTTTCTTTTTAAATTTCTGAATTGTTACAGTAATTATAGGAAATATCTGGCCTTTTATAAATACCCAGTTTTTACATTTTTTTTAATATCATGTTTTAATGTCAGTTTTGATGTCGTTTTTTATTATTAGTTTTTCATATCGCTTTTTATTATCAGTTTTTAATGTCGTTTTTATTATCAGTTTTTAATATTGTTTTTTATATCATTTTTTAGTTTCAATTTTTAGTTTCGACTTTTATTAAACTATTGTTCCATCTGTTTTCCAAGAAATCCGGCGGCAGTCTGCGCAAGTTTCTTTTCTGTTTCCCCGACGCTTTCCCGTTCTGTTTTCCCGAGCAATACCACCGCTCCAATCGCATCGCCCTGGCAGATAATCGTACTGATCGCCTGTTCCTTACAGTCCGGCATCCCTTCTGTTGTAACTGCAATATAATCTTTGTTTTCTTTATCCGTCAGCACCGTCTTCCGCTTTTCAATCGCATCTTCTAACTGCGTACTGATTCCTTTCCCTTCTATCTGGCTTTTTCCGTTACCGGCCGCGGCAATCACCTTGTCCCTGTCCGTCACACAGACAAGCAATCCTGTCGTCTGCGCCAGGCTTTCGGCATACTGCCCTGCAAACTGACCGAGTTCCCCAATCGGAGAATATTTTTTCAAAATGATTTCACCCTCACGGTCCGTAAAAATTTCCAGCGGGTCGCCTTCCCTTATCCTTAGTGTTCTTCTGATTTCTTTTGGCACTACAATTCTGCCCAAATCATCTATTCTTCTTACAATTCCTGTTGCTTTCATATCTTATTCCTCCATCTTCACGTTAGCTGTGGACCATAGCGAAACGTCCATAGGTTCCAAGCGTTTTTTTCCATGATGTTAGTATTTGTATGAAATGGAGAATTATACATATCAACACATTCCTTTATCAAATTCCGGGTTAAAGTAATAATAATTTTTTGCGTTTATCTGCTCTTTGGTCTTTTCCAGCGCTTCCCCAAACCTCTGGAAATGCACGACTTCCCTGGAACGCAGGAACTTCAACGGTTCCCTTACTTCCGGGTCTTTGATCATCCTGAGCAGGTTGTCGTATACGACCCTTGCTTTCTGTTCCGCGGCTAAATCCTCCGTCAAATCCGTAATGGCATCTCCTTTCGACTGAAATTCCACCGCCGTAAACGGCAATGCTGACGCTGCCTGCGGCCAGAGCCCTGTCGTATGATCAATATAATAAGCGTCAAATCCTGCGGTCTTTGCTTCTTCAATTGTCAGATTTTTTGTAAGCTGGTATACCATTGCGCAAATGATCTCCATATGCGCCAGTTCCTCCGTACCGATATCGGTCAAAAGTCCGCCGACCGCTTTTACCGGCATCGTATACCGCTGCGCCAAATAACGCATGGACGCGGACAATTCGCCGTCCGGTCCGCCATACTGACTGATGATAAGCTGCGCTGTTTTCGGACATGTTTTTGTGATTTTTACCGGATACTGTAATCTTTTCTCATAATTCCACATTATACACACACTCCTTCCCACGGAATCGGCCCGCTCTGCCAGCAAAAATGGTCGCCGCCCGGGCAATTTGCCATACAATCCCGTGTTAACGGGTAAAACTCTTTGGAAAACCGTTCTTTTAATTCCGCCTGTTCCCTGGATTTTTCCTGAAAAAGCTTTAAGGCCTCTTTGTCTTCTTCATGCGTGTCCAGATATAAGGTCAGATCCTGTATCACAAAATCCGTTTCCATCAGTTTTTTCATCAGATCGCAGCTTTCCTGTTCTTTGACCGATCTTGGCACAGACGGCCTTGACGCTTTCAGTTCCTCCGCCGCAAAAAAGGGCATGTTCAATTCTTCAAAAATAGTCCCGATTTCCAACGCTTTTTCTCCGTCATAAACCGGTCCCCATTTCTGGATCGGTACCGTTGCAATCGCTAACTCTGTCTTTTGCATTTTCATTCCTCCTTATCTTTTTTGTAATAAAAAGTACAGAATTCCTTTTGATCGAAATCCTGTACTTTTATTATGACCGAAAATTCTTTTTCCTATAATGCAGTTGCTGCTGAAGTAAAAAGAAATTTTTTTCCTGAGAAATTTCTTCCATGTGAATACTCTGGCGCATAAAAAGTTCCTGTGAATCTACCTGCTTTCCGGCGTTTTCCTTTTCACAGCATTTTCCGGAATAACTTCCGTCGCTTAGCCGCAGGCAGGCTTTCACATTATCCATAAGCTGTATTTTTAAAATCCACAACAACTGCCGGCGGATCGACAAATCGGTCACCGGACATGCGATTTCTACCCGTTTCTGCAGGTTTCTTGTCATCAGATCCGCCGATGACAGGTAAATTTTCGCAGTAACGCCTCTGCCAAAACAATAAATTCTCGCATGTTCGAGGTAACGTCCCACAATACTCGTCACCTGTATATTTTCCGTTACATTGGCAATTCCCGGACGAAGACAGCAAATCCCGCGCAGGATTAACTGTACCTGTACTCCCGCACAGGAAGCTTCTTTCAGTTTATTGATAATACGCCGGTCCGTCAGGGAATTTGCTTTCATACAAATATATCCCGCCGTCTTTTTTTCTATTTCTTCCTCTATGCAGGCAATCAGCCTGTTTCTTAATCCAACCGGTGACACACACAACTGCCTGTACTCGCCGTCTGTCCTGCCAGCCTCCATATTTTCAAAAAAACGAATCGCATCCTCCCCTACTGCTTTGGAAGCCGTCATGTAACTTAAATCCGTATAGGCTCTGCTGGTTTTCTCATTATAATTTCCGGTGCCGATCTGCGTAATATAATCCCGCTCACCATTTTCCCAATATGTGATACACAAAATTTTACTATGGCATTTCAATCGTTCCGGCCCATATATCACATGGCATCCGGCTTCCTCTAATATTTTCGACCAGGAAATATTGTTCTCTTCATCAAACCGCGCCCGCAGTTCTACCAAAACCGTTACCTGCTTGCCGTTTTCCGCCGCACGGCAAAGAGCACGCGCAATTTTGGAAGCAGACGCCAGTCGGTATACCGTAATTTTTATCGAAGCAACCCTCTCATCCTCCGCTGCTTCAGACAGCAGCATAAGAAACGGTTCTATCGAATCATAAGGGAAATAGAGCATCCGGTCCCGCCGTTGTATCTGCGCTATCATACTTTCTTCTTTTTTCAGATCTTCGGGCCATCGCGGCTCATAAGACGGAAACACGAGTAACCGGCGATATTTCGGCGATATCAAATCTCTAACTGAATAGGCAAATGACAAATCTAACGGTGATCGGGATAAAAAAACCTGACTACGGCTGACCCCGATTCTTTTTTCCAGCATTTCCATAAATTCCGGACTTATATTCCCTTCCACTTCCAGACGGACAACCGGTAACTGCGTCCGTTCTTTTACCAGTTTACTTACACAATCCCGAAAATCGTTTTTCTCACATTCCAGGTCCGCATAGCTGATATTTTCATTTCTTGTAACGGACAGGATACATCGCTCTACCGTTTCATACTCCGGAAAAAGCAGCGCTGCCCATATGGAAACCAGCGTTTCCACACGTAAATAACAAAATCCGGTTCCCGGAAATACTAACAGGCGGGGCACCGAATCCGGCACCGATATCCATCCCAACAATATTTTTCCCTTTTTATCCCGCAGGCGGACTGCCACATACAGCTTCTTGTTTTCCAGTCCGCACAAAGAAAAGCCGTCTTCCTCCGTCTGTGGGGAAAGAAATGGCAAAATCCGGGTTTTATAATAGCGGATCGCATATTTCTGCTCTTCCTTTGTCAGGCCGACTGCTTTTTTATCTTCGATCTGATACTCCTGCAGCAGTTCCATAACTGTTTGATAAATACGGTCTTTTTTCCTGCTTAACACTATGGTTTCTTCATATATATGCTCCAGTTGTTCTTCCACGCTCCATCCGCTTTTATCGTCTTTTTCCTGCGGAGAAAAAATCATCTTATCATACAGGCTCCCAACGCGTACCATAAAAAATTCATCCAGATTACTTGTAAAAATAGACAAAAAATGAAATCTTTCCAGCAGCGGAACGGTTTCGTCTTCTGCCTCGGCAAGTACTCTGCCGTTAAATTTAAGCCAGCTTAATTCCCGGTTTAACATATATTCACAGCCGTCTGCTATTGTTCTGCTATCTTCCGGCATAAATATCCCTCCCTGATGCTGTATCTGCTGACAACGATCTCTTTCGCACCGCTTAATCGTACGATCTTCTGCAAAATCAACATTCCGGGAATCAGCGTATGGATACGCTCGGGAGCAATCTGAATGATCAGGTCACTTGCCGTTTTATCTTTTTTACATAACACAGTACAAAGATGTTCCAACTGTTCCGCGGAAAAACTGTTTGTTTCCGGATGCAGTTCAAACTGCCGCACGGCAAGCTTCAAAACAGCTCGTATCGTTCCCCCTACTCCCGCGATCCGTTCTCCTTTTTCCGGTGGTTTCTTTGCTCCCGTAAGCAATTCGCGCATAATCCTGTCTTTGATTTTTTTCTGTGATTTTTTGCCCGGCAGTATTTTTTTTACATATTCCCGATAAAGCATCAGCGAACCGACCGGATAGCTTTTTGCCTGCTCGATCTGTTCTTTTTCAAATTTTACGATTTCCGTACTGCCGCCTCCGATATCAACAAAGATTCCCTCTTTTAACTGCAGATCATGCATGGCGCCCAAATATCCGAACGTTGCTTCTTCTTCCCCTGTCAATACCTGCACCGTAATCCCGGTTCTCTGGTCGATCTGCTCCCGCGCTTCCTTTGTATTACGGATATTTCTCAAGGAAGCCGTTGCCAGTACCGTACAATCCGAAATCGACAGCACTTTTAAAATTTCCCGAAAATGCAAAATACCCTCTGCCGCGCAATCAATGCCTTTCTGCGTCATCTGCCGGTTTTCCACATATCCGGCCAGTCCCGCCATAATCTTTTCTTTAAACAATATCCGAAAGTCCCCGTCTTTTACGTCATAAACCGTCAAACGCATGGAATTGGAACCTACATCTATTACCGCATGCTTCATTTTTTCTCTCCGTTTACCTGTCCTGTATCTGTTTCGTTTCTGTTAAGTATGTGTAAAAGAAAGCTTTTCATGCACATTGACAAAAAACAAAGCGTCCCTTATAATTTCTTTTGAAAATTTGATATAAAAAATATTATCAGAAGTTGGCAGTATCAAAAAACCTGATTTCACTGGTACGCTGTCAGTCCCATACAAAATATAACAATTGCCTGCTTCATCAAATGGATTTTCTAACCGCTCTGCCAGGATTACTTTTGCGTACGCAACCGCCCTCGATGCGCCATCCGGGCACACTCGGGCTTTTGAGGACATCCCTGTCCTCAAATTGCTGACCACACACAGAGCGCTAAGAAAATCTCATTTTCATCCGCAAGGACAATTGGTTATTATTTTGTACGGGCCTGACATTCTGCGTCTGTGAAAGCCTGACTTTATGCTGCCAGACTTCTAAAATATTTGACGGAACTGTAGGAGCTGCCGGTACGTCGGTTTTTTCCGATTACAAAAATGTTGCCGGAACATTTTACCGCTGATGTTTTCAGGCAGACGGCGCAAAGCAGGACAGCATGTTTTGTGTCATCTGCCGTCCGGAACCATGCAGAAAACGTTCTGATAATATTTTTTATGTCACATTTTGAAAGTTGTACAAAAACAGAGCCTTGCTGTAAAACAGAAACGAACAACTGGCGTATTATATCGGGAGGAGTTTATGGAAATTGTAAAAACCTACGGTTCTATTTTAAAATCCATTGCCCCAAAACATCCAAAAGCGGCTTTTTCCATGATACGTACCGGCCTTTCCCTGGAATGTTTCCGCACGAAACATCTGGCAGATAAACGTATGCCGCTTGCTTATCAAAAACTGAATACGCTTGGAATGGAGCTCTCGATCAAAGCTTTAAAGCATCCGGAACAGTGCGTATGGACCAATCTTTTTACGCCGACGGAACTGTTTCAATGCTTTGATTTAAACTGCCTGTCCATTGAATTTCTGGCGTCTTATATTTCCGGATTTCAATGTGAAGACTATTTTATAGATTTTGCGGAACAGCAGGGACTTGCGCCCGCCCTTTGTTCCTATCACAAAACGTTCATTGGTACCATTGATTCCGGGGTGATTCCTCCTGCGGGATTCGCTTCCACGACGTCCATGATTTGTGACGGCAATATCAATACGTTCCGTTATATATGCGATAAATATCACATCAATCAGTTTATGTTGGACGTACCAACCGAATATTCGCCGGAAGCGGTGCAGTATCTGACCGAACAGTTAAAAGAACTGACCGCCATTCTGGAAGCGCGTACCGGAAAAAAAATGGATTTTGACCGGCTTCGGGAAATTATTGACCGGGAAAACAAATCCCTTGCCCTGTACCGCGAATTTCTGGCGTTACAGACAAAAAAGAATTATCCGACTACGATGACGTTATCAATGTTTATGCTTCTGGCTACGCACCTGTGCATCGGTTCTCCGGAAATTTACGATTTCTTTTTGACGATGCGGCAGGAAATTGAAGCATATCCTGATTTTGACGGACTGCGGATCCTGTGGGTGCATTTATTCCCGTTTTATCAGGAAACGCTGAAAGAATATTTTAATTACAGCGATAAATATTTACTGCAGACAACGGAAATGCATTTTGACTATATGGAAGAACTGGATACCGCCCGGCCGTTGGAAACGCTGGCCCGGAAACTGATTTGCAACGTTTACAATGCCCCTTACCGAAAGAAAGCAGAACTGGTAGAAAAACTCGCAAAAGAATACCGTTCCGACGCTGTTATCAACTTCTGCCACTGGGGATGCAAACAGTCTTCCGGCGGCGTGATGCTGCTGCGCGAACAGATGCAGAAAGCCGGTATTCCGCTGCTTGTACTGGAAGGGGATGCGATGGACCGCCGCGGAAGCTTTGACGGACAGATCCGCACCCGGCTGGAAGCCTTTCTGGAAATGGTAGAACAATCGAAAGGAGTCTGCTGATGTTTGGCTATCTTTGTAAATATGTACCGGTTGAAATATTTGAAGCTTTAGGCATTGAACTGCAGAGAATCGAACCGGAAGTATCCGATTATACGCAGGCGGAAACCTATCTGCATGCCAACGTATGCTCGTTTATCAAATCCGTTTTGGAAGACGTGCTGATTCACGATTATGAGGGAATTATTTTAACGGCCTGCTGCGACAGCACGCGGCGTCTGTATGACGCCCTGAAAGAGCATTTTCCGGACAAATTTATTTATCTGCTGGATCTTCCGCATAAAATCAATGATTTTGCTGTCGGCCTTTACACAAAACGTATCCGGGAAATGATTGCAGAACTCGAAGCATACAGCGGAAATACGTTTCAGACAGAGGCTTTGGAACAGGTACTGGAAAATACGGCCAACATGTCTGCGCGGCAAAGTTCTCCTGCGCCCGCTTTTGATCCTGTAACGCAAAACCTTTCCGCGATGCAAAATCATCCCGCTTTTGGTCCTGCTTCCGACAATTCCTTAAAAATTGGCCTGATGGGCGCGCGGTGCAACAGGGAAATTTCAAAGCTTCTGGAACAAAATAACGTGCAGCTTCTCTTTGACCTGACCTGCACTGGAATCGTCCGCGATACGTATTGCCGCGACCACACTTTATTTTCCTATGTGGAATCTTTACTGGGGCAGATTCCCTGTATGCGCATGATAAAAGCTGTGAACCGCCGGAATTTTGTACAGGGTTTTCTGGACCGTATAGACGGAATCCTGTACCACACCGTCAAATTCTGCGATATTTATGCTTACGAATATGCCGCCATGAAAGACAGCCTCTCCGTACCGCTTCTGTCCATCGAAACGGATGCCACAAAACAGTGTGCCGGACAGATCCGTACCCGTGTGGAAGCTTTTCTGGAATCGTTACTGCAAAAGCAGCACAGGCAGGGAACTTCACACACCACAAATGCAGATTCCTATACGAGAAATCCCGATTTGCTTACAGGTAATCCGGATCCTGTCACAATTCAGAAAGGCGGGCCTATGTATATACTGGGAATCGACAGCGGATCTACGTCTACAAACGCTGTCCTGATGAACGAAAAGAAAGAAATCATTGCCTCTTACGTCACACGTACCGGCGCCAAAAGCGGGGATAGCGCGCTCCGTGCATATGAAGAAATATTAAAAAAAGCAAATATTACCGCAGGCGACCTGGCCTGTACGGTTTCCACCGGTTACGGACGGGTCAGTATTCCTTTTGCAGACAAAAATCTGACCGAGATCAGCTGTCACGGAAAGGGAGCGCATTTTTTGAACCCTGCCGTCCGTACTATCCTGGACATCGGCGGACAGGATTCCAAAGGAATCCGCCTGAATGAAATGGGGGAAGTCGTTGACTTTGTCATGAACGATAAATGCGCGGCCGGAACCGGACGTTTTCTGGAAATGATGGCCCGTACACTGGAAATGGACATTACGGAACTTGGTCCCGTTTCCCTGAACTGGAAAGAAGACATTGAAATCAGCAGCATGTGCTCCGTATTTGCAGAATCAGAGGTCATTTCCCTGATCGCGCAAAACAAGGAAAAAAGCGATATTGCGCATGGCATACATAAGGCCATTGCCAACAAATCGCTTACTCTCCTGCGCCGGGTCCACATGGAACCCGGATATATGATGACCGGCGGCGTTGCCTGGAATCCGGGTGTTGTCAGCGTACTGGAAGAAATTCTTGGTGAAAAATTCTTCATTTACAAAGAACCGGAAATTGTAGGAGCGCTCGGCGCCGCCCTGTATGGCCTGGAACAGCTATAGCTATAATCTTATCCGGCCCATCCCACACAGAAAGGATTACAACAAAATCTGAATCGTTCTCCCGGTCGGAGTATACTGAATATACTGTACGCCGGCGGCGTCCAGCATCTTCTTGGAAGCAATTACGGATGCCGTATGGGCGTATTTGTCCTCTTCGTAAATAATGGTCCTGATTCCTGCCTGAATAATCGCCTTGGCGCATTCATTGCACGGAAAAAGCGATACATACAATTTTGCGCCTTCCAGGCTGCCACCCCGATAATTTAAGATCGCATTCAATTCACTGTGCGTCGAATAGAAATACTTATTCTCCAGCGGGTCACCTTCCCGCTTCCACGGAAAACTGTCGTCGGAGCACCCTTTCGGAAAACCGTTATATCCCATGGATAAAATTTTGTTATCTTCACTGACAATACATGCTCCCACCTGTGTATTCGGATCTTTAGAGCGCATTCCAGACAGTTTTGCCACGCCTAAAAAATATTCGTCCCAGGAAATATAATCTGTTCTTTTTTCACTCATTGCTTTCCCCCTGTCCGCTGTTAATAATATCTGCCAGCTTCTGTAAACTTTTGTAAAGCGTTTCGTAACAAAGTCCGTATGTCTGCAAATTGCCGCCATACGGGTTCATGATCTCAAGTTCATCTCCAACATAATCTGTAAGCACGAATACATGCGGATACTGAAACTTTGCGATTACCTGTTCACGTATTTCCTTTGACATGGTAAAGATGATAGTGCCCTCCACAATGTCTTCCGCATCCAGTTCTTTCGCCCTGTAATCTTCCAATGTAGAACCGTTGCTGATCATTACCGCTTCCGCCTTTTGGTTTAACGGTTCCGGGAACAGCACTACCATTCCCCTTGCAAGAATTTCCACCTCATAACCTAACGATTGTTCCTCAAGAATTGCCGCCGCCATCGGCGCCCTGCAAGTCCCACTGTTACAAACAAAAATAATCCTTTTAATCTTTTTCATGTCATCCCCCACTTTTACAGGGTGTCCCCTGTATTGGCCTCTATCTTCCGATGGCCTGCTGCTTTCTGCAAACGATTCATAATAGCCTGTCCGATTCCGTTCGTTTCAAAGCTTTCTGCATAAATTGCGTCCACGTGCCTGTGATCGAACTCCCGTAATACCGCAAACAGGTTTTTCGCAATCGTTTCTTCCTTTTTGCGGCTGCCAACACTGATGACATCCCCTTTTGGATAATTCTCTCTTGTTTCATCCGTACAGATAATGCCTGCCCGTTTCCCCTGTGCAGACAACTCGGCTGCTTTTTGGTTAAT
This sequence comes from Eubacterium sp., assembly GCA_022796875.1. GTDB lineage: Bacteria > Bacillota > Clostridia > Lachnospirales > Lachnospiraceae > JAAWJJ01. Next base: position 18,668 of record JAAWJJ010000046.1, read on the forward strand.
CATACGCACAACAGCCTGTTTTGTACCCTCCACGATCGTAAGTTCCGCTTTCGGCGCATAATGCCGATATTTCATTCCCGGCGCTTTCGGCTTCCTGCTGCTGTCCGCCGAAATCAGGCCGGCATCCATCCGGACGGTTCCCAATACCTCTTTTGCCATTTCCAATGTAATATAACCCGGACGCAAAATCGTCGGCTCTTCTGCCGTAAAATCAATAATCGTAGATTCCAGGCCGATTCCCACCGCTCCGCCGTCCAGAATTAATGGAATCCGCCCGTCCATATCCTCGGCAACATGGGCTGCTGTTGTCGGACTCGGCCGACCGGAAGTATTTGCGCTCGGTGCGGCAATATAACCGCCGCTTTCCCGAATCAACGCCAGTGCAACCGCATGATCCGGCATACGCACCGCCACGGTGTCCATCCCGCCGGTTGTTTCAAACGGCACACAGTCTGTCTTTTCAAAAATCATCGTTAACGGACCGGGCCAGAATTTCGCAGCCATTTTTTTCGCCTCCGCAGGCACATTTTTGGCGATTTTTTCTATGAAATCCAAAGAAGCAACATGTATAATCAACGGATTATCCGACGGCCTGCCTTTCGCCTCATATATTTTCCGGGCAGCTTCCGGCTGCAGGGCATCCGCTCCCAGACCGTATACCGTTTCCGTCGGAAACGCAACCAATCCGCCTTCTTTTATGACAACGGCTGCTTCTTTTATTCTTTTATCAAAATCCAAACTACTGTCTGCATCTGCTTTTATCACTCGTGTTACCATACTGCAATCCATTTTCTTTTTACTTTTTATCAGACTTTGCCTGGTTTCCCTTTTCGTTAGCTTTTGCCTGTTCTCTTTTCCTGTGTTTTCAGCCTGTTTCTGCTCTTTTTTATGCTCTTATTATATGCTATAATTCCCCATTTTACAAGCTTAGCCCTTTCAGGTATTGCAATACTCCAAAATGAATCGCCCATACTATTTTTTTCTGATACTCCGGCGTATTAAGAAGCGCTTCTTCCTCCGGATTACTCAAAAAACCGCACTCCACGATCACCGCCGGTTTTACTGTTTTCTTCAGTATATAATAGCTCTCGTTTGCCTTACACTCCCGGCTGTATGCTTTATCCAGCCGTTCATTCAGCGCATTTTGAATACATTCCGCCGCTTTTTTCCCTTCCGCAGACTGTCCGTAATAAAATACCTGCGCGCCTCGCACCGACGAATCCGTATAACTGTTTTGGTGAATACTGACTACCAGATCAGGATCTTCTTCCTCCATCAATTTGCAGCGCGCTCTCATATCCTCTAATTTTTTATTTGCCGCTTTTTCCGAATACAGCCCTCCGTCTTCTTCCCTTGTCATGACTACTTCGATATCTTCCTGCTCCAGCAGCTCTTTCAGCTGTATGGCTATCTGCAGGTTAATTTCCTTTTCTTCCGTCTGGTTAACCCCCACTTTTCCCGGGTCACTTCCCCCGTGCCCTGCATCTATTACCACTTTATATGTTCCGTCGCTTTTATGAGCCGGTACAGATACGGAAATCACTCCTTTATTCATCAGATAACCGCATACGATTACTGCCAGCGCTCCTGCAAATAAAATCATTTTTTTTGGGTTTTTCACAAAATGCCCTCTTTTTTATTCGTCACTTTATTTTTATGAAAATATCGGGAAAAGTATGATTAAACACACGTTGATAAAGCAGCGCCCTGTATATTATAATACAGCTATGCAGAGGGAAAACAGCTTTGCATATAAACAGAAAAGCAATTCCATACTGGGCGCACATATTATCAGCGGACTGCCAGTATCGACAGTCCGCTGATTTTGGTTTCTATTTTTGATTTTTTTGAATTTGATAAAGTACTTCTGTACATCAGGCAAATTAGCCGAGTAAGGACAATACGCCCTGCGTGGACTGGTTCGCCTGAGCCAGCATAGACTGTCCAGCCTGAGCCAGAATGTTGTTCTTGGAGTACTCAACCATTTCTTCCGCCATATCGGTATCACGGATACGGGATTCTGCTGCCGTCGTGTTTTCCACAACGTTATCCAGATTGGCAATCGTATGCTCCAGACGGTTCTGGATAGCGCCGAGTGCAGAACGCTGTTGAGAAACTTTCGCAATTGCGTCGGCAATCGTATCAATTGCAGCCGTTGCATCTTTTTCAGTCTTTAACCCGCTTCCTTTTAATACGTCAACTCCGATGCCGCTTGCAGATATTGATTCAATTTTAACTCCAATCTTATTGCTGGTTGCGGATTCTGATCCTACATGGAGATTAAATTCCAATGCGTCCACTACCGTTACTTGCCGGGATGTTGCAGTTGTATTGATATAAGTATCAATCTGATCTGCACCGATTTCTGTAAGAACCGGAGTTGTGGCTGTGTTCATGATAGCCAGACCGCCTTTGTATGCGCCGTTCTCAAAATATTTGGAAATGTCTGTTACAGTTTCGCCGGTATCAATATCTTTTAACGGATTGGAACTAACGTCAAAATAATTTTTTAAATCTTCTTCTTTTATAGCGACAGTTTTAATCTGATCACCATATTCTCCTGTAGTATCGGCGTCGGCTGTATAGAGTATTTTTCCCTCTTTGTATTTCAACTCTCCGTTTTCATCCAGTTCAACATAGTTGTCATAATCTTTTACTGCAGGGTCAGTAACCGCGGCTGTCCCTTTAATAGCTGCTGTTCCGACATTTGCATCAGTAACGGCAGTTCCACCGCCTGCATTTGCTAACGTAGCATTACCTGCCGTACATGCTGTAATGCCAGCCTTTAAAGTGACTGTACCGGCATCATCTATATCGAAATAAGCTGTCAGATCTGCATCCGTGACCTCTACAAAGTCAGTTCCGGTAGCAACAGCCGCTCCGGTAGGGCTAACAAACAACTTATTTGTGCCCAACGTGGCCGTATCTAATTCCATCTTAGCAGCTTCCAGAACCCCAGCCGCTCCGGTCAGAGCATTCGTTTCTTTGGCGCCATATATAGGGGCTGCACCTGCCGTAAGTCCGTTAATAGCTCCTTTAGATAATGCCTCTGCCGCAGCTGTCAGGTCATAGCTGTATGTGGTTTTTGTTTCAGATGTTTCGGTTCCCTCCGCACCTTTTAACAGATAAATTTCATTAAATTTTGTAGTTGCGGACACACGGTCAATTTCTGTTACAAGCTGGTCAATCTCATCCTGCACCGCCTGTCTGTCATCCTGGGACATGGTTCCGTTTGCTGCCTGTACCGCCAGTTCATTCATACGCTGTAACATAGAGTGCACTTCTGTCAGCGCACCTTCTGCTGTCTGTACGCAGGAAATGCCGTCCTGTGCATTAGTGGAAGCACGGTCCAATCCCCGAATCTGTTTCCGCATTTTTTCGGAAATCGTAAGCCCAGCCGCATCGTCAGCCGCGCGGTTGATTTTATAACCAGATGAAAGCTTTTCTGTTGATTTTGCCTGTGAACCCGTTGTGATACCTAACATTCTGTTAGAGTTCATTGCTGTTAAGTTGTGTTGAACTACCATTGACATAATTTTACCTCCATGTTTTCCCCGATACGTTTTGCTTAATTTAAAAAACGTATCCTTACACCATTTCCATATGATGCAGTTATTTTATTTTCAGGTTGCATTTTATAATAATCCGGTGCCTAGGATTTTCCGGTTATTACCATTTGATCTTATCCGGCGTTTTCATTTGCCGGCTTTTTAAATTTTTTGTACTTTTCCGGGTGTTCCTGATGTTCGTAATATTTTGGAAGCCTGGCGCGTTCTTCCGGGTCTGCGGTATTGCGCTCAATCAATTTTCCTCTGACGATCGCCACCTCTTTCGGCGCGTCTATCATAATGCGGTTATGATTCGCGCTGCCTCCCAGAAAAACGATTTTGATATCATCGCCTATCATGATGTACTCTTTTGTCGGAACTGTCAGCCGTAACATAGAAAACCTCCTTGTTTCGTTCTTCACTCCAAGTGAAGTTTGCCATAAATGCAAAAACATGCTCGTTTTATACTTTGAATGAATAATTTTTTCTTTTACACACATGCTATAATGGCATTGTTAGTAACAGAGTCATAATTGTGTTACCTTTTTCATTCGTGTTACAGGCAGTTGTTTTGAAAAACGGTATCCCTTTCATCCTGTTCTATTCCAAGATAACGTTTTGTCACCTGAAAAGAGGAATGGTTATAAATTGTCATTAAGAGCACTGGGGACGTCCCCTGCTTCCATGCAAAATAGCCAAATGTTTTCCGCAGCGAATGACAGCTTATCGTTCCCTGCAAACAACACTCTGTCGCGGCCTTTTTTATAATACGGTGCGCCTGAACCCTGCTTATATGCATCTGCAGATCAGCCCGAGTCGGAAACAAAAAAAATTCTTTTTCAATGGTAATTCCTTTTTGCTGCAAAAATTCCATATAGCTTGTCAGCGCCTGACATATGCTGTCATTGACATAGATGCTGGAAAATTTCCCGGTTTTTTATTCGCTGATAGTAATATGCCGACGCATTTGGTCGGTTTCCAGGTCATATACCATTCCCCACTTCAAAGATAAAATATCTGAAATACGAAGCGCAGTATTTAAGCCGATCACAATAAGCAGGTGATTGCGCGGGTTTGGTCGCTCTGTTTTGTAGTAGGCTTTTATTTTCTTCAGGTCAGTTTTATTTTTAATAGGTTGTGAAGTATTCATGTATTCCTTTCCGCTAAAAAATTTTTAAAATATTTTTGCATTTACTTATAATGTTTTTTTATTTTCATCCGATACATTAAGTACAAAGAAAAAGGTAACACAATTATGATTCTGTTACCTTTTTTATAATACTTTTTTTGCAATTCTCTGTTATTTTTTAATAATTTTTTCTTGTTTCCCGGGAAAACCTGTAGTAAAATTTTTTCAAAGCACATTCTCTTTTTATCTGGCACATTTCATGTGTTCTAATTTTTATTAGTTGGAAAGGTTATCTCATACACTTTCCATACTTTCAGAAAATCCATGCTTTTATTTCACAGTTTACAAAAAGCAGGAGGTTTTGAAAGGATTACTCTCCTGCAAAAAAGGAGGAAAATTTATGAACCATGCTGTCAGAAACTACAAAGACACTGTTTTTCGTATGCTTTTTAAGGAGAAACAGACTCTGTTAGGCCTGTACAATGCGCTAAACCACTCGCAGCACACGAATACGGATGATTTGGAGATCACTACATTGCAAAACTACTGGAAAATATAACGAAGGACCAGAATCTCTACGGCTCCACCCTCGTCACAATTCCTGCGCCGCGGTTTGTTGTGTTCTTCAATGGCACAGAACAGCAGCCAGACAAACAGACCCTGCGTCTTTCCGATGCCTGCAAATACGCTCCTGATTTTAATGCTGATTTGGTTTTTGCGGAACTGGCACAACGAAAATTAACCGCGGAATAAACTTTTCCATACATAAAAAAATCGCGGCCAGATTGCTTTAATACCAATCTGGCTGCGATTTTTTATTCCTATCTTGTACGGATGCTTCTATAATCCTATTTTATCTTGTTCGGACGATTTTATGATTCCATTCTTATCTTGTATAGATGATTTTATGATTCCATTCTTATCTTGCGCTAACTATCCTGTAATATACTTTTGCGGTTAGCATATAGACAATACAATAAATCGCTGCAAATGCCGCTATCGTGATAAGGATACAGATTACGAAAAGCTTAATATTATTTACTCCAAACATGGAAATCAGCGTTTTTACCATAGTAAAGGACATAACCAGATGCAATATCGCTATAATCAGCGGGAGAAAAAATACTGTTAATACCTGATAACGGATTGTCCGCCGGACTTCCGCTTTTCCCATGCCGACTTTCTGCATGATCTCAAAACGGCGCTGATCCTCATATCCTTCCGAAATCTGTTTATAGTACATAATCAATACGGTTGCCATCAAAAATACAACTCCCAAAAAGATGCCCAGGAACAAAAATCCTCCATATAAGGAATACATATTTGTCGCTCTTTCCGCTTTACTGATTAAATATATGCTGTCATATACTTCAGCTCTGTTTGGGTCCGCTGCTGTTTTTTCCGCTTTAAATTCCGCCCCTTTTTCCATCATATACTCATAAAAATCCATACTTGTTTCCTGCTCGGCCTCATAATCAACTCCGTAATACCAGGAAAGATGGCTGTAATCATTATCTATTTCCCGGTTGATTCTCTCGAGTTCTTCCGTTGAAGAAACGATGACGTAATAAGTATTAACATCAGTAGTAACATAAATACCTGCCTCCATTGTAAAATCTTCTAACCATTTTTTCACGGAATAATCTTTCCGGTTGATCTGTATCGTCTGCGGGAACTCCTTTTCTTCGCTGCCCGAGATCAATATTTCGTTTTCTGCCAGATCAATCTTTTCTCCGGAAAGCGTTTCATAATACTCTTTCGTCGTAAACTGCAATAAAACAACGCTGCTATCTGCCGCCGCCTCATCATCCGCAATATGAATTAACGCCGCCTCGTTCCGTTCCGCTTCATCCTCTGTGATATATTCAAAGCTGCCGCCCTGTTTCTCCATAAATACCGACATCGTTTCACGCTCGTTTTCTTTTGTCAGGGCAAATCCTCTTTTTGCACATTCCGACTGCAGCAGTTCCTTTACCTCTTTCGTTTCCCCGTGTTCGGTAATTTTCATTGTAATCGCAAATTCACTCGGATACCGTTCATTCAAAAAATCATCAAAACCTGCAAACAAACTGATTGTTGTAGATAACAACACCAATACCATTGTTGATAAAATACAAATGTTTGCCAACCCAACCGCATTTTGCTTCATACGGTATAGCATACCGCTGACCAGTGTAAAATGATTCGGCTGGTAATAAAAATTACTGTTTTTACGCAGGGCTTTCAAAATCAGGATGCTGATTGCGGTAAACAGACAGTACGTTCCCATAATGACGAGCAGCACCGCTATAAAAAATTCCGTAATCAAATCGCTGCTGATCGTATTATTCTTCAAGGAAATAGCATACCCCAAAACAAGCGCAACTATACCTGCCACAACCAATAAACCGTTTGCTTTCGGTTCTTTTTCGCCTCCGCTTTCCGCCGACATCAGTTCCACCGGATTAAAAACACGGATTCGGATCAGATTTACAATTAAATTCAGAACAAAAACACAGGCAAAAAAGATAACGGTTCCTGCAATCCCCGATATTTGTACCGTTAATCCGAAATGCACTTCAAAAAACAGCGCGCGGAATAACAACAAAAGCAGAAATTTGGAACAGAGAATTCCTGCAATCACGCCGCCTACAATACTGACCGCACCCGAAAAAACGGATTCCCATACCAACATTCTGGCGATGTGGCGTTTTTCCATACCCAAAATATTGTATAATGCCAGCTCTTTCTGCCGCCGTTTCATTAAAAACGAATTGGTATAGCACAAAAAGATAACGGCGAAAACGCCTACGATTATCACCCCGAAAAGCATAATACTGCTGAGCATCACCGCTCCCGGCATATCCGCCATTGCCTCATCCCGGGCAATCGCATACATGTTATAAAACATTGCTACCGTAAATATAACGGCCAGCATAAACGGGAAATAAAAGCGCCTGTTTTTCTGAATATTCATAAAAGCCATTTTGGCATAAAAGAATTTAAGCACTTTGCTCACCCCCTGATGCCAGCACAGTCAACGTATCCGAAATTACGCCAAACATCTGCTCCGTACTCTTATCCGCCCTGTAAATCTGGTGAAATACCTGACCGTCTTTGATAAACAGCACCCGCTTTGCATGGCTGGCCGCCTTAGTGGAATGGGTTACCATCAGAATCGTCTGGCCCTGGTCATTAATTTCATCAAATATGTTTAACATCTGGTCGGATGCTTTCGAATCCAACGCTCCGGTCGGTTCGTCTGCCAGTACAATCTGCGGCTTTGTAATCAAAGCCCTTGCCGCCGCTGTCCTCTGTTTTTGCCCGCCCGATATTTCATACGGATATTTTTCCAGAATGTCCAGTATCCCCAGTTGTTTTGCCAGCGGCTGGAGCCGCATTACCATTTCCGAAAACGGCGTCCCGGATAATACGAGCGGCAGGAAAATATTATCTTTTACAGAAAAATTATCGAGCAGGTTAAAATCCTGAAAAACAAATCCCAGATTATCCCGCCGAAACGCCGCGATTTCCCGTTCGCTGATTTTGACGCTATTTTTTCCGTTCAGCAGTACTTCGCCGCTCGTCGGTTTATCCAGCGACGCCAGTATATTTAAAAGCGTCGTTTTCCCGGAACCGGATTCCCCCATAATCGCAACGTATTCGCCTTTTTCCACGACAAAAGAAACGTTGCTTAACGCCTGCACCTGATTACTGCCCAGACGGGTACGATATATTTTTTTCAGATTCTTTACTTCTAATATTGCCACTTCAAATCATCTCCTTATCTGTTTTTATGTAAAACAGCATAACAAAAAAGAGAATGTTTCGCTATTTCTTTTGCTTACATTCTCTTTTTGTATCTTACAGTTTTGTAAGATTAAGGATTATTATTCTTATTCAACAAAATCGATTCATTTTTACTCTCTCAATTTTATATCTGCAGATTAAAATACCTTTAAATTTTTTATCAGAATAACTGGTAACTGACTACTACGCCTCCTCTGACATAAACGTATCTTCTGGAACTTCCACTCGTATATACCCACTGCTGCAAACCATCACTATAAGTATTAATATGGTTTGGATATCCCCACGTTGTCAGTACCAAAAGATCTGTCGGCATTCCAATCCATATCGTTGTACCATAATATACTTTTGTACTGTTAGAGCCTTTTTTGTTCCCATATTTGTCATATGCTGTAATCGATGCCCAAGAGCCGGCAGCAGAATTCTGAATTTGAAAATTAAAAACTTTTTTCTTTGCGTTTTTTGTTACTTTTTTTCTATATGTCGCACTGCCAATTTTTAACTCTATCTTATCTCCTTTTTGAACATTTGTAACAGCCGCCTGAACATTTGTTGTTGAGCAGAAAATCTGATGCTTAAATTGAATACTGCTTTTTAATACCGTTACTTTTGCTTTTCCCGTTCCTTTTAATCCTTTAAATTTGTCATAAATTTTTGCGGTAATGACCGCATTTTTTTTCATCTTGCCAACTTTTACTTTGATATATTGGTCATTTTTTGTTGACGTGATCTTTTTTCTGTATTTTTTTCTGCCAACAGTTATTTCAACAACATCATTCTTCCGAACGTCTTCCGCATACACTACAACATATCCGTCCGCACAATGAACCGGTCTTTCTATATACATAAAAGACTTGCCTTGTTTTACCTTAATATTTTTTGAATATGTATGTCCCAAATCATTCGTTACTGTGATCGAAACAGTGGAGCCTGCCCGCATTTGAGGAATTTTTATAGAAAAATTCTGATCCTTTGCACATTTTTTTGAATAACTTTTCCCTTTCGCTCTCACTTTGACGGTACATGCCCGATCTACAGATCCTTTTACTTTGGTTGTCGATGAAGTAATCTTTTCCAGAACTGTCTGCGGCGGAATATTTGGCATAGTGTATTTTTTTGAAAATGTACACCCGTTAACCACTATACATGCTTCAACTGCTGTTTTAGGAGGATACTCCATCGGAAAAATAATACGGTATGAATCATAGTAGTCTCCCCTCACTATACGGGCAGATTGCTTCTTCCCATTTCCTACGGAATATGCTTTCTGGATTTTCTCATCAGTTTCAACCTCAGCCGCTAATGAATAATCATCATCTATTCTTTCCCATTTTATTTCACAGGCATCGCTATAAATAGTTTCCGCTTCCGTCAAAACCTTTCCCGAAGTAGTTACTGCTGTAAATTTAACTTCATCATACACTTTGGCCGGTGTAGGGAAAGATACAGAATATATTTTATCACCCCATTCCTGACCTGTCATTTTCATCGAATATTTCTTATTACCAACTTCTGCTGTAACAGATTTATAATTATATGATACGCCGTAACTTTCGTCCGTTACTTTAACTGTTGCATGGGTTGTTGATAAACTCACGCACCGAATGTGCGGTCCGTATAATATTTCTTCAATATCCGTTGCTTTCGCTTTTAATGGAAAAAATAAACACAATACAAAACACACCATAAAAAAAACAGCACTTTTTCTTAAAATGGATATTTTCCCTTTCATAAACTCTTTCCCTCCATTAAATTTTCAATATATACACTTTACCACCCTTTCAAATCTGTGTCCATAATATTATTTTCCGCATTTTCTATCATATAAAAGCAGGGGCTGTTGCAAAAGTAGATGAATCATCTACTGGAGCAACGGCTTCTTTTTTCTATCTAAAAATAAAAAGCAGGTTCCGAAGAACCTGCCATCCATG
>JAAWJJ010000047.1 GCA_022796875.1 Eubacterium sp.
TCCATTTGATGGAACAGGCAATTGTTATATTTTGTACGAGCCTGACAGAGAATCTATGAAATCAGTTGCTTTGATGCTGCCAGCTTCTAATAATATTTTACGGAACGATATTACTTCCAATTTCTTCCAGTGCCTGCAAAAGACACAGATTCTCCTGTCTGCCGCGCACCGCAATCCGAAAACTTCCTTTTGACAGCCCCTGATAGTTGCTGCAGTCACGGATCAGAATCCCTCTTTCCAGACATTTTTCCCACAAATCCGGCCTGCTTTCAAAAAACAGAAAATTTGCAGTGCCATCATATACCTGGCATCCGGCCTGTTTCAAACCATCTGACAGAAATTTTCTTTCCTGTGTGATCAGTTCTACAGATTTCCGAAGATATTCCCTCTGCCCAAGAGCGGCGATTCCTGCCTCCTGCGCCGGTATGGATACGCTCCATGGCTGCCGGATCCCTTTCATTTTCTCCAGCAATTCTCCGTTCGCACTGACCGCATAGCCGAGCCGCAGTCCCGCCATTGCATATTGTTTTGTAAATGCTTTTAAGATCAGCAGATTGGTATTGCCGTTTTGTACCTCCTGTGTCTTTGTCCGCTTTTTATGTTCCGTTGTCAGATCCAGAAAACATTCATCCAAAATTAACATCGTTCGCGTCTGCCTGCATTTTCGGATGATCCGCTCCAACAATTGCGGTTCCAGCAACGCGCCTGTCGGATTATTGGGATTACACAAAAAAATAATATCCGTTTCCGGCGTGATATACGTTAAAAATTCCTCCGTAATCCGATATCCGTTTTCCCTTTGGGCTATCCAATGAGAAATCCGGCAGCCGACGGTACGAAGCGCCTGTTCATATTCCAAAAAAGCAGGCGCTGCCAAAAGTGCCCGCTTCGGCAAAAGCGCCTGTACCGCATTAAAAATCAACTCGGCTGCACCGTTTCCGCAAATAAAATACCGTTCCGACAGCCGTTCGTATTCCGAAAGAGCATGAATCAGCCGGCGGCAGGAACTGTCCGGATAATGTCCGATCCGATCCATACTGTCCCGCGCGGCGGCAATCACTTCCGGCGGAGTACCGAGCGGATTGATATTCGCCGAAAAATCTATTTTAATCCGGCGGCTGTAAATATCCCCTCCATGAATATACTGCATATTCGTTATCCTTTCGTCATTTTCTTGAGTTTATTCAGTGCATGAACGCCGTTACTGCTGCCGCGCGGACCAGCGCAAATACGACGGCTGCCAGTCCGCAGGTCAGGTACATCATTCGATTCGCGCGGACAATATCCTGCGGCGTCACCGGCCTGTCTGCGTTTCCGATCGTCTTTTTATGATATAGTTTCCCGAAATACCAGGCGTCGCCGGCCAGTTGTACGTGAAGCGCGCCGGCCATGACCGATTCCGTCTGCGCCGAATTTGGCGACGCATGATTTTTCCTGTCGCGTTTAAAAACAGCGGCTGCAGACCGGGCATCCAATCCGCAGACGGCAGCCGATACAATCATAAACAATGCGCACAGACGGGCCGGAATAAAATTCAAAACATCATCCAGCCGGGCCGCAGCCGTTCCGAAATACATATATTTTTCATTTTTGTACCCTACCATAGAATCCATGGTATTTACCGATTTATATAAAAAACCAAACACCGGGCCGCCGATCATCATAAAAATGAGCGGAGCGATAACGCCGTCCGACGCATTTTCCGCTATGGTTTCCACCGTCGCTTTCGCCACTCCCTCTTTATCCAGTTTTTCCGTGTCGCGGCCTACGATCATAGCTACTGCCTGCCGTGCCTCGTTTAATGTGCCGTGCTCCAACGCACGGTAAACTTTCATACTTTCTTCTTTTAAACTCCGCGTTGCCAGCAACTGGTAACACCAGAACACCTGCACCGCAAATCCGGCCAGCCAATGGACCCGGTTCAACAGATACAATATCGCTGCCGGTATCAGCGTACTGCCGGCAGCAATCACAATTGCAAGCAGCGCGCCTGCAGCGCGCTCTCCACCTTTCGTTGCCGGAAAAATACGGCGCAGCGCCTGTTCTGCCGATGTAATCGCATGCCCTATGAGCCTTACCGGATGATACAAAAATACGGGATCGCCGATCAACAGATCCAATACTACGCCAAATAATACCGCGGCTATTGTCTGAAACATTGCTCTCTCCTTATATTAAATGCTTTTTATATATTTTAACGCCCTCTTGCGGGTTTTCCAGAGTTCCATATCCATTTCCACTTCATAACAGGAGGCATTTTCTATATGCCATTCATAAAACGCTTTTCGCGGACTTCCGTAAGATTCCATCAGATTCATCACCGTCCCGCCATGCACGACAAGCGCGGCGGAATCATAATGATTCCATTTACAGTCTGCCGCCACTTTATCCAGTCCCGCAATACACCGCCTCAGAAAATGCTCTTTGCTTTCCCCGTTCGGGAACCTGCTTTTTCCGTTGTTATCTATCCACTGCTGATACTCCGCGCAATTCCGCAATTCGTCGGCATTTTTATTTTCAAACAGTCCAAAATTGCATTCGGCAAATTCTGCAACGCACTCAAACGGCTGTCCCGGATACAGAATTTCCGCTGTCTGCACGCAGCGTTTCATCGGACTGACATAAAGCTTCCCGGCTTTTGGAAACCGTTTTTGTTTTGCCAGTTCGATTCCCTGCGCGCACAGAGGTTCATCCGTAATCCCAATATAACGCCTGTGCAGATTGCCTTCCGTTAACGAATGTCTAATCAGATACAGTTTCATCTTTTAACACCACCTCAATCCCGCATACGGTACGGCTAACTCTTTCGGCAAACGCCGCCAGCCCGGCGCTTATTCTCCCTACGGCTTCCCGGTATTCCCTCTCCGTTTTATCCAATGGGACAACGCCATATCCTACTTCGTCACTGACGATAATAATATCTGGATTTTCTGAGGCGAGCCGCTCTGCAAATCCTGCCAGATCTTTTTTTTCTTTTATCTGGCGATAAATAAATTCCTGAAACCGGTATATCCCGCCGCACCGAAAAATCTGCTGCATACTGCATACCGCGCCGTCTGCCCAGTCAATTCCCTTTTCCCTGTCCTTTGCGATCTGCTCCTGTCCCGCAAAACATCCTCCGACATATAATTTCATCATTTCCTCCGACATATATCTTCTTTTGTTTCTTTTGGCATATAACTTCTTTATTCCCGCGAGTAATGAGGAAAACAGCCATGCTTACATGGATATTGACTTCCTCCTTTCAGGAAATCAGGATCAGCCTGGCAGCCATCACGGCAAATGCTCCTGCCAGTTCGCAGCACTGCAAAAAAAAGCCTGCCAGATCGCCGGTAATCCCGCCGAACTTTCGGTATGCCATCGCCCGGTATCCGCGAAAGACAAGCGCCGCCGCCCCGCAGGATAATGCGCCGGCTAACGGTTGTACCCATATCATAACTCCTGCCGTTGCCGCCGCATAAAAAAGCATCACGATACGAACCGTCTTTTTTTGCGCCGCATCCGCAAACGACGCTGCAAGTCCCGTATTCTTTGCCATTTTAAAAGTTACGATCGCCAGTCCGCTAAGCGCCCTGGAAAGCACAAAACTCAGTGCGATCACCGTCCAGAATCTTATATGCATCCCGCCTCTTCCCGGCTCCAGGACCGTATATATCCCGAAATAAAACAGAAAATATACAATCCCGTATATAATGGCAAATGCTCCTGCCCTCGGGTCTTTTAATATTTCCAGCCGCTTTTCCCGCTCCATATAAGAAGAAAGCGCATCCGTCGTATCCAGAAATCCGTCTAAATGTATGCCTCCTGTTACCAGTACCGGAATCAGCAGCAACACGGCAGCAGAAAAAATATCTCCGCTCCCGTCCGCAAAAATATACGGTTTTAAAAACAGCCACAACAGGCACAATATTCCTGACGCCAGGCCGACCAATGGGAAAAAACATATGGAATAGCGCATGTTTTCGCGGCTCCATTCTGTTTTTGGCACAGGTATTTTGGAATACATGGAGAACGCTATCTTAAATCCTGCCCATAAATGCTTCATATTATAAATCCTCCTGTTTCCATACCGTTATTTCAATGTACAGACCTGTCCGTAAACCACTTCAATGACATGATCCGCCTGCCCTGCCATTTTATTATTGACTGCCGCAAGACATTTTTGATAAGCGCGCGTCCACGGATCATAATGCACCCCGTCCGAAAAAATTTCATTTGTCACTACAACCAAATGCATTGCCTGCTTCTTTATATTTTTTATTCCCCGCAAAATTTTATCCTCTGCCTGCGCCGCGCGGTCAGCTGCTTCTGCGTCCGCAGTATCGGCCGCAAACATTTCGTTTGCCACAAGATTTGACATACATTCGAGCAGCACAACCCCTTTTTCCGTAACCGAAAGTTTCTGCAAATTCCGATAACATTCTATGGTCACAAATCGCTTGTCCGCCCGCATACTCCGGTGTCTTTTGATACGCCGCCTGCTTTCCGCGTCGTTTGCCTGCATCGTGGCAATATAATACCTCGCCTCATTTTTTCCTATCTCACAGATTAGCTGCTCCGCATATTCCGATTTTCCGCTGCCGCTGCCGCCTGTAACTACATAAAACATCATCTATCCCCTGTATAATCCTCGTACTGTTCAATCGAAACCTCTTCAAACGTACTCATGCTATGATAAATGCAAATGGCCGTATCCAGTATTTCCAAATACAGTATCGCACCCGTTCCTTCTCCCAGGCACATATCCAAATGCAGGCCTGCATCCAGTCCCAATGCTTCCAGCGCCATTCCGCCCGCAGCCTCTTTCGATACGTGAGAAGCAACCATATACTGCCTGCTTTGCGGCGCTATCGTTACCGCGCACAGAGCCGCGGCGGCTGAAATCACACCGTCTAACACCACCGGCAGGCGATTGGCGGCGCACCCCAGCATCAGGCCGGTCAGTCCCGCTATATCAAATCCTCCTACTTTTGCCAGTACATCTATGGCATCATCCGGATCCGGATTCCATTTATCAATTCCTTCTTTGATGACCCGGATTTTCTTTTCCAGTCCCTCCTGCGTTAATCCGGCTCCGTATCCGGTTACCTGCTCCGCCGGTTTGGAAAGCAATACGGAAAGAATCGCGCTGGCCGTCGTCGTATTTCCGATTCCCATTTCACCGGTTGCCACGATTCCATAGCCTTTTTCTTTTAATTCTGCCGCAATTTCCATGCCGGTTTCTATGGTTCTGATACATTCTTCCCTGGCCATAGCCGGTTCTCTGACAAAATTTTTAGTTCCGTAAGCCGTTTTGCGGCGCGGCACTTTTGTATCCGACGCCATACCGATATCAATCGGGAAAATATCGACTACGGCTTTTTTGCACATGATCGCAACCGTTGCCTGCTCCTTTAAAAAGTTTTCCGAAACAATCGCCGTAACCTCCTGTCCTGATTGCGTGACTCCTTCTTCCACAATCCCGTTATCCGCACACATAACGACTAACGCTTTTTTCCCGAACGCAATTTGGGGCGTTTTTGTCATTCCCGCGATACGTATCGTATCGTCTTCGAGTTTTCCAAGGCTATGTAACGGATGCACTATGGAATTCCAATGCTTCGCGCTTTCTTTCATTGCTTCTTCATCCAACGGCGCAATCCGCGCAATTACTTTTCTATAATCCATTTCTTTTCCTTTCTGATAACATTTAACCAACGGCAGCCCGTAAGCATCTGATAAATGCTTTGCAGGCAGCGCTTTGCGGATACGTTTTGCTCGTACAAAGGCAAATCTGCCGGACCGGAAGTTCTTCCTCCAGTTCAATCTCCCTGACAAGTCCCTGTTTTAACTGCTCTTCCACATAAAAAGGCGGCACAAATCCGAGTCCCATGTTTGCCTGTACCATAGGCCCGATCACGGGCATCATCGACACGTCAAACTCCGATTGAACCGATACCTTATGTTCCTTAAAATACTGTTCAATATAATTACGTGCCGTCGTTCCCGGCTGCATCAGAATAAACGGCTCCCCTGCCAATTCCGCCAGATGCCGCGGCCTGTCCGTAAAACGACAAAATTTTTCTCCGGCAATCAATATTTCCCGATACTCTTTCAGCACGGTAAGCGCAATCGTACCGTCCACCGCTAACGGGGTCGTAAACACGGCAAGATCAACGCTCCCTGAATGTAATTGGGGAAATAACGTTTTTGGAAGTCCTATAGATAATCTGAACCGGATACCCGGATATTCTGTTTTGAACTTTTCCAGAAACGACGGCAAAAAATACTGCATCGTCATTTCTGTTGCACAGATATGCACCATTCCGTCTTCCAGGTTTTTGATCTGCATCAGCTTTTCTTCCACAGTTTCAATAGATTCCACTGCTTTTTCCACATGCCGGTAAAGGAGCCGCCCCTCAGCCGTCAGCTCTACTCCCTGATTCGTACGAACCAGAAGCGTACATCCTAATTCATGCTCTAACTTCTGGATACTTCTGCTGATTGTCGGCTGCGATAAAAACAGTTCATTTGCCGCCGATGTTATATTTTTATGCTTTGCCGCACTGAAAAAAATTCTGTAATAATCAAAATTGTATGCCATGCTGTATTTCTCCCCTTTTTGCCTGCGCTCATTATATCATGATTTCTCTGAAATCATGACCATAATTCGCCGCTCGCCGAAAGCATTTACGCTTTCTTCTCACTTGCGCTCATTATATCATGAATCTTTGTTAAAAACCAGATGAATAGCGTCCTGAAAATAACGCATTTTACAGGTTCTCCTTTCATTACTATAATTTAAAATGAAAGGGGTGATACTTATTATGAAAAAGAAACTATTATGTACATTACTTTGCACAGCATTTACCGGTATCCTGCTTGCCGGATGCGCCGCAGCAGACGCTTCCAAAGCGGTAAACGCAGCAGACGGCTCCGGGAAAAAGAAAGCAGGCTCCTCTGACAACGACGTTTACCAACTGACCGTAACCTCGCATGATCCAAGGACTTCCGCTACCGGCGAGTTTCTGGAAAAATGGGCCGCTTCCGTGAAAGAAGCTTCCGACGGCCGTCTGGTCATTCTGGTTCACCACAATGCTTCCATGGCAGACGTCAACGAATCCTATGACTATGTCCTGGAGGGGAAAACAGATATCGCATGGGGACTTCAATCCGCCTATACAGACGTTTTTCCGGTTACAGGAGTATTTTCTCTCCCGCTGCTGGATATTAACAATGCCGTACAGGGTTCCGAAGCGATTTGGAATTTTTATAACGAAACAGACTATATGGATTCGGAATACGAGCCGTTTCACGTACTGCTGCTGCATACCAACTGCCAGTCCCCGATCTGCACCGTTTCAAAACGAGTGGAAAACACGGAAGAACTTGCTTCCATGCAAATCCGGGCAAACAGCGGACCGGCTTCCCTGCTCGTTCAAAATTTCGGAACCGAACCGATATCTGTACCGATCACAGACCTGTACTCCGCACTCGGACGCGGCGCCTGCAACGCTGCCATTACCGACTGGCATGCGATCCGTTCCTTTGCCTTAAACGGCGTCTGCCATCATTTCCTGGACGAAAATATCGGCGTATCCACCTACTTTATGCTGATGAATCAGGACAGCTATGACAGCCTGCCGGCAGATCTGCAAAAAATTCTGGATGAAACGAGCGCCGCAGCAATCGGGTATACCGATATCTGGAACGACTATGAAAAAGAAGTCCGGAAACTGATCACAGATGTGGATCCGCACGCCATTTATAAACTGAAATCCGAGGAAGAGAAAAAACTGCAGGATGCCGCAGAACAAACGGCAGAACAATGGATCCGTGAAATGGACGAAAAAGGTTACGACGGCCGGGCAATTTATGAAAAAGCCGTGGAATGTATCAAAGCCGTAAAAGAATAACCCTCACGGTACATCAGCCTCTTATATAATAGTTTTCTCTATATGCCAAAAATAGATAGAAAAAGCGCTTCAGTTGGAATATTTTCCGTCTGTAGCGCTTTTTCGTACTTACCTGTAAAATGAATGAAATGTATAAAGAATGAATAATAACAAATATATAATAACAAATATATTGCGTTTTGTCTACAAAAAATTATATTCTTCCGCAACATTGTTTATATTTTTTTCCGGAACCGCACGGACACGGGTCATTCGGGTAAACTTTTGCTTTTTCCCGGCGCTTCGGACCTTTCACTGCAGAGTCGTCCTTATTCGTTCCGGTCACTTTCGCCACTTCCTCACGTTCTACTTTCTGCTCGATCCTGACATGGAACATCATACGGACCGTTTCTTCCTGGATCGAACTGATCATGGAGTCAAACATCTCGTATCCGGCCATCTTATATTCTACGACCGGGTCACGCTGTCCATATGCCTGTAATCCGATTCCCTGGCGAAGCTGATCCATATCGTCAATATGATCCATCCATTTCCGGTCAATCACTTTCAAAAGCACGACGCGCTCTAATTCGCGCACTGCTTCCGCCTCCGGAAATTCCGCTTCTTTGGCTTCATAAGCTTTTACGGCAATTTCTTTCAGGTGCTGCTTCAGGCCATTGACATTTTTCACTTCATTTACCGTTTCCGGTGTCACCGGTTCGATCGGAATTGTCGGAATCAGCAGCTGGTTCAGTTCCCGTAAATTCCATTCGCCCGGATCAATATCAGCAGAAATACACGTATCAATCGTATTTTCGACCTGATCCGTGATCATTTTATAAATCACGTCGCGCATGGATTCACCGTCCAATACCCGGCGTCTTTCGGAATAAATAACCTCTCTCTGGTCATTCATTACCTGGTCGTATTCCAACAGGTTCTTTCTGATTCCGAAGTTGTTGCCCTCTATCTTCTTCTGCGCTTTCTCAATAGCGCTCGACAGCATCTTATGCTCAATCTGCTCGCCCTCCGGCACGCCTAATGTATTGAACATTGTAATCAGTTTTTCCGAACCGAACAAACGCATCAAATCGTCTTCCAGAGAAATATAAAATCTGGACTCGCCCGGATCTCCCTGACGTCCGGAACGGCCGCGCAGCTGATTGTCGATACGGCGCGATTCGTGGCGTTCCGTACCGATGATCTTCAGGCCGCCTAACGCGATCACTTCCTCCGAAAGCTTGATATCGGTACCACGGCCCGCCATATTGGTTGCAATTGTCACTGCTCCAAGCGCACCGGCTTCCGCTACGATCTCCGCTTCCTGTTCATGGAACTTTGCGTTCAGGACGTTGTGTTTGATGCCCTCCCGCTTCAGCATACCGCTGAGCAGTTCCGACGTTTCGATCGTAATCGTACCTACCAGCACCGGCTGCCCTTTTTTGTGCGCTTCTATAATCTCGTCGACAACGGCCTGGAACTTTTCCTTTTTCGTCTTGTATACCGCGTCTTCCTGATCTTTTCGGATGACCGGGCGGTTGGTCGGGATTTCAATGACATCCATTCCGTAAATATCACGAAATTCCTGTTCTTCCGTCAGCGCGGTACCTGTCATACCCGCTTTTTTACTGTATTTATTAAAGAAATTCTGGAATGTAATATTCGCCAGCGTTTTGCTTTCCCGTTTTACTTTGACATGTTCTTTCGCCTCAATCGCCTGGTGCAAGCCGTCGGAATAACGGCGTCCCGGCATGATACGCCCCGTAAATTCATCTACGATCAGAATCTGGTCGTCTTTTACGACATAGTCCTGGTCTTTAAACATCAGATTGTGCGCGCGCAGCGCCAGTATTACGTTATGCTGGATTTCCAGATTTTCCGGATCCGCAAGGTTTTCTATTTTAAAGAAGCGTTCGACTTTCTTTACGCCGTCCTGCGTCAGATTGACTACTTTATCTTTCTCGTTGACAATAAAGTCGCCGGTTTCCTCCTGTTCCACTCCCATGATCGCATCCATTTTGGAAAACTCCGGCAAGTCTTCTCCACGCTGCAGCTGTTTCGCCAGAATATCGCAGGCCTCATACAGTTTTGTCGATTTCCCGCTCTGCCCGGAAATAATAAGCGGTGTCCTCGCCTCGTCGATCAAAACAGAGTCCACCTCGTCAATAATCGCATAATGGAGCGAACGCTGTACCAACTGCTCCTTATAAATAACCATATTATCTCTTAAGTAATCAAATCCCAGCTCGTTATTCGTCACATATGTGATATCGCAGCCGTATGCCGCCTGACGTTCCTCCGGCTCCATCGTATTTAAGACGACTCCGACCGTCAGTCCCAGAAATTCATGGATCTGTCCCATCCATTCCGCGTCACGTTTTGCAAGGTAATCGTTAACGGTAACAATATGCACGCCTTTTCCTTCCAATGCATTCAAATATGCCGGCAGCGTGGATACTAACGTTTTTCCCTCACCGGTCTTCATTTCTGCGATACGTCCCTGATGCAGCACGACGCCGCCGATCAGCTGTACGCGGAAATGTTCCATATCCAGCACACGCCTTGCGGCTTCCCGCACGGTCGCATACGCTTCCGGCAAAACGCTGTCTAACGACTCTCCGTCCTGCACTCTCTTTTTGTATTCCGCAGTCTTATTTTTTAATTCCTCATCGGACAATTCCATCATCTGGGGCCGCAGTGCTTCGATCTTGTCAACAATCGGTTTTACCAGTTTCAATTCTCTTTGGCTGTGAGTACCAAATATCTTCTCTATAACGCCCATCATTAGCTCCTATCATACATCATAAAAGATATGATTTGCATCTTTTTCCCGGAACGGATGTCCCGGCTATGATCAAATCATATCCTTTATTTTATCACTTATATTCTATTTAAACAATACTCAAAGCAATGAATGATTTATAAATTTTCTATGTGTAATTTATGAACGATAATAACTGACAGACACGCGTTTCGCATCAATTTCTCTTTCGGAGAGCTCCTCCGCCGTTTCTCCGACAACAATACCGCAGCAAACCTTATGTCCTTCCGGCAGGTTCAGTTTCGCCACCAGTTCAGGTTTTGTATTCATTGCGGCTACCGCACCCCAGATCAGACAGCTTCCGATTCCCATATCAATCGCAGATAACGCCATATGCTCCGCCATAATCGCAGCATTGGAATACTGCACATTTCCCGCCGCCGGATCCGGTATCGGCGTAGAAATTAAAATCAGGCACGGCGCTCCGTATAAAGGCGTCCTGGACGTATCTCCCATAAATTCCGCGGCATTTCGATCCAACTCATGTAAAAAATCTTTATCCTGTATCACCGTCATATGCATCGTTTCATATTTTCCCATACCGACCGGAGCTTTCTGGCCTGCATACAACACCGCATTTAATTGTTCCTCCGTCAGTTTGCCGGTATAACTTCTAACCGATTTTCTGCAATTCATTAATTTCAATGCTTCCATTTTCTGTCCCTCCACGATTATATATTTTTCCACCTGTGCGGTTGCGATTCACGGCAGGTTTCAGGGAGAAAACGGATGCGTCATGCTTGCACGTAAGCAGACTTTTTCTCACTGAAACTGCCTGAATCAGGCAACCCACCCCTAAATGAGCAAAATAGAAGCAGCTTTTTGGCTGCGTCTGACAGCTTGCTGGCAGGTTTTGCGAATTTTGTGTGGTGGGCTACCGTGAATCGCAACCGCACAGGTGGAATTTTCTCTATTATAAAACAGACGTTCTAAAAAGACAAGGGCGGGGAAAGTAAAAAATTAGAAAAAATATCCAGCATTTTTTTCTTTTATTTACGCACATTAATTATGTAAGAACCAATCACAAGCAATCACAAGTCAAGGAGGTAACTATGGTAGAATTATCCGAAAAAGAATTATCCATTTTAAACGACTCTTTATCCGATGAACAGCTGCTGGTAAAAAAATATAAAATGCTGGCAAGTCAGACAACGGACAAGGAAATCAGCAGCAAATTTGAAGAAATTTCTCAGCGCCATCAGTCACATTTTAACGAATTATATTCTATGTTAGGTTAAGGAGGAAATGCAATGAATCAGTTTACAGACAAAGAGATTCTCGGCGACGGCCTGTCTGCTGCCAAAGCAACGACAGCGAATTTTAACATGTTTTCCAATGAGTGTACTCATGAAAAAGTCCGTAACACTATGTTAAATATACTGGAAGACGAGCATGATATTCAGGACGACGTTTTTCATTTGATGTCATCCAGAGGATATTATCCGACGCCGGCCGCAGAAAACAAAAAAATCCTGGAAGCAAAACAACGTTTTGAATGCGGTGTCACCAGATAGGAACCTGTATTCCAGAAAGGGAACTATATTCCGAACGAAAAACGGCCTGTGCATTTTCGCGCACAGGCTGTTTTTTCCGGTCGGATCACATCGTGTTATTCTGTTTCGGCTTTCTGCCGCGCCTGCGCAATGGAACAGTCCTGTTCCACCGCGATACGTTTCAAATCGTCAAATTCCGCTTTCGTACGGCGCACCCCGTAACCGCTGCTTTCTTTATAACGAACTTTCCCGCAGGCAGTATCTTTCTCTATGATACGCCGGCTTAATACTCTTCTGCGGCAAATCCGTTCCCGAAATCCGATCGTAGTTGTATAACGGAAAATTTTCTGTACAATCTTTTCACGATCCTCTTTTGCCGCCAATACGGTTAATTCCAGAGCCGGCCTTGACTTTTTCATGGTAATCGGGGACGCATAGGCTTCCAGCGCACCGCTTTCCAACAATCTCTCCATTGCAAAAGCAATTTCTTCCGCCGTCATATCGTCAATACTGCAAATAAACTCGACCACTTCCGCCTGTTCCGTTCCCGGTTTCTGCGCCTGAACTTTCTGTTCTCCTGAAATACTTTCAAATACTTCCCCGCTGTCAAACGTTTCTTCACTATCAAACGTTTCTCCGAATATCGCACGCACGCAATTTGCCGCCGCGAAATCTTTCTGTCCCATGCCATATCCGATTTTTTCGATGCCGATTACCGGCATAGCTCCGTATTCCTCCACAAAATACTTTAATAACGCAGCGCCGGTCGGCGTCGTCAGCTCCCCTTGCACCTCACCCGCATAAACCGGGATCCCCTGCAGCAACAATGCGGTGGCCGGAGCCGGCACCGGCACTGTTCCGTGGGCGCAGCGTACCTGCCCATATCCGGTATTCACCGCTGAGCACATGATTTTGTCCGGACTGATTTCATCCATCAGCATACAGCATCCGCAAATATCCGCAATTGCATCCGTCATACCTACTTCATGAAAATGGATCTCTTCCACGGTTTTCCCGTGTACGCGGCTCTCCGCTTCCGCAATCAGTCCATAAACCTGTTTCACGTCGGATTTGACTTTTTCCGATAACGAAAGCCTGTCTATAATCTCAAAAATGTCTGCCATGCTGTGATGGCTGTGGCTATGTTCTTCATGAACGTGACCGTGTTCTCCATGGACATGGCTATGCTCTTCATGGGTATGGTGATGCCCATGAGCGTGGCAGTCCTGTGAAACTTCCTCCGTCCCGTCAATCTTTATGGAAATATGGGTTCCGGTAATCCCGCATTTCTGCACGGATTGCGCCTCCGCCGTAACTTTCGGAATCCCAATCCGGCCAAAACGCCCCATAAATTTCTCTTTATGCGGATGCAGTTCCAAAAGGGCGGACATCAGCATATCCCCCGCAATTCCCATATTACATTCCAGATACAATATTTTCATTTTTTCATTCCTCTTTCTGCATTACAGTATGACAGGTAAAACCGTTATTTTTCCTGCCCGTCTGCATGTTACCTGCTCATTCTCATATTTCCTACTCTTCCTCCAGATACTGATCCAGCGTACTTTTTGTCACTTTGGAATACGGCACATAAACATATCTGTCGTCTTCCAGTTCCATCGTATCCACTCCCTGCCCGGAAACAAGCGCAGCCGCCAGTTTTAATATCGCTTCTGCCTGGCCCTCTTTGTTATTGTATACCGTTCCGGCCAGCCTGGAATCCCTGACTGCTTCCAGGCCTACATCCGTTCCGTCAATTCCGAAAAACACCGGCAGGACGGATTCCATATAATTTAACTTTTCATAAGCATCCAGAGCGCCCAGCGCCATATCGTCATTATTGGCCAGGACAAGTTCGATTCTGTTCTGATACTGGCTGATCATCTGCTGCATCTGATTCTGCGCCTGCGCCCGGTTCCAGTTTGCAATCTCGTAACTCAGTTTTTCAATCTCTATTCCGCTTCTTTTCAAAGTATCCACCGCATTTTCCGTGCGGATTATCGTATCCTGATGTCCCGGCTCTCCCTCCAGCACCACATATTGAATCTTTCCGTCCTGATTACGGTCGATTTCCGGGTTCGACTGAATCAGCTTCGCAGCCAGTTCCCCTTGCATGATGCCGGACTGATCTGCAGGCGCGCCGACATAATAAAGTTTGTCCCACTGCATTAAATCCTCCCTCACCGGCTCTCTGTTAAAAAAAATGATCGGTATATCATTATCTCTGGCCATATCAATAATTTCCGACGGATCCGCCCGGTCTACAAGATTTACGCAGAGCACATTGCATCCCGAATCGATCAGTTCTTCCACCTGATCGTTCTGAATCCGCTGAAACCCGCCTGCTGCCCGAAGCAGCATAGCCGTTTCACAGCTTTCTTCGCCGTAGGCCTCCAACTGTTCTTTCAGGCAGTCGATCAATTGATTGACGAAAGTATCGCTTTGGTCATAATAGGCCACTCCTACGTAAATTTTTTCTTTTTCATCGGCCCGCTCTCTCCCGCAGGCGCAAAACAACTGCGCCGCCATGCAGAAAACAATCCCGGCAGCCAACAATTTCTTTCTCCGCATAATATTCCCCTTTTTTTCCGAAAGGTACGATTTTTCATTTCCCTACTGGCTCATGGTAAAAAGAATTTCCTGATTCTCTTTAGAAAACAGGGTATCTCTGCGCATCATGGTATAAGAAACCGTCTGGCTTTCCGGTTTTTTCAGAGTGTGCCCCAATACTTTCGCGGCTTCACAAAGGCTCTGATACCCCATATTAAAATCATCGGGAACCAACAGGCATTGCACATACCCGGTATCCAGGCAATATACGGCGTCCATGGAATTTCCAATTCCATATACCAGCGCCCCGTGCAGATTATTTGCCAGCGCTGTTTTTCCGGCCAGTACAAGGCTCGAATCATCCAGCGCAAGCACCAGATCCACTTTTGACTGATCTCTTAAAATCGTTTCTTCCTCTTCCCTGGAAAAATCGGACAAGTCCCACCGCACCTGAACGCCCTTTCCTTTCAATACGGAAAGAAGGCCTTCTTTTCGCTTCAGCGCCGCTTCGGAATTTCCGTATTCGGCAAGAACCCCCAGCTTCTTGCTGGAAAGATTGCCGCCGTAATCTTTTAATAATTCTTCTCCAAGAGCCTGCCCGAGCACATAATTATCCGGCTGCACCGTAGGCGGCGCGCTCCCTATGATGTCTGCTGCCATCGGATCTTCTATAAATATCATCGGAATTTTGTTGTCGGCCTTTTGAAACAGGCTTTCCGTACTTTCTTCCGGTACAGGCTGCACAATAACCGCATCCGCCCCGTTCTCAATCTCCTGTAAGACCGCTTCGTATTCTTCTTTTGCCGACATATTTTCCCCCGTACTGACTACTAGCATCTCGACGTTCCGGTCTTCGGCCGCCATTCTGAGGCCGTACTTGAATGCGGACCAGCGGCTGCTTTCGGAATTTAAAACAATGACGGAAACTTTTCCCCGCTCCTCCCTGCTCTTTTCCAGGAACATTCCTGTCACTGTCATAAACACCATAACAGCCAGGGCGGCTTCCAGCAGGATAAATGCTTTTTTACTGCTCTTCATGATTCTTTTGTTCCTCTCCGTAAGGATGTCCGGTTTCAATATCCTTTCTGTTCTCTTCCGTATAAGGAATCGCAGGGATACAGATCGATACTGCGGTTCCCTCGTCCGGCTCGCTTTCCACAGTAAGGCCGTACTCTTTCCCGAAAAGGAGCTGGATTCGGTTATTGATATTCACCAGCCCGACTCCGGAGCCATGCTTGTGTACCCGGTTGCTGTCTGTCAGCAAAAAACGGACCTCCTCTTCCGACATGCCGATTCCGTTGTCCGTCACCGAAAGAATGACCTTATCGTCCTGTTTTCTTCCCGTTACCCTGATTTCACCGCAGTCGTCCTCATCCATACCGCCGACTCCGTAATTGATGGAATTTTCCAATATCGGCTGCAAAATCAGTTTTACGGTACAACAGGAAAATACGTCCTCTTCTACGTCCTGTACATAAGCAAACCGGTTTTTATAACGAATTTTCTGTATATTCATATAACTTTCCGCATGCTGCAGCTCATCTTTTACCGTAATGACCGTACGTCCTTTGGAAAGACTGATCCGAAACAGTTTCGCAAGCTGCGTAATCATAAAAGCAGCCTCGTCGTTCCTTTCCTCTTCAATCATCCATGTGATGGAATCCAGCGTATTGTATAAAAAGTGAGGATTGATCTGGCTTTGCAAAACATTCAGTTCGCTTTTTCTCCGTTCGGTCTGTTCCATCACAATCTTTCTCATCAAAGTATCGATCTGCTCATAGGAACGCTGTATGGAATCTCCCAGATGCCGGATCTCCATAGGGCCTCCGATGTATATATCCGGCTTTTTTCCAGCCTCGTAATCCAGAACCGACGCATTTAACTTCAAAATAGGACTGGATATTTTATCGGAAAGCACTCTGCTCACGACGCCAAACATCATTACCATCAACAAAATCAGCAGTACAATAAAATACCGGATATCGTACATTCCCTGCGTAAATACGGAATAGGGAATGACGCCTACCAGCTTCCATCCCGTATAGCTGATCGTATTTACGATCACTTTCCGGTGTTCTCCGTCAAAATACTCATCGTATACTCCGTCTTTGTATCCTGCAGCTTGTTTGCTGTTTTCACGGAAAATCCCGTTATTGATCTGCATCTGCTTGGTATGGTAGATGATTTCGCCGCTGCTGTCGCACAGATAATAATACTGTCCGTTATTCCGGGTATTCAGTTTTTTCATCATCCGGGAAAAACTGGAATAATCCATATCTACCAGCAGAACTCCTGTCTGGGGAACACCGCGGTCGGTCAGTTCCACCACACGGCTTAAAGAAATCACCCAATAATACCGGAAAGAATCGTCGAAAAGCGTCTGGATATGCGGCGTGGAAAAATGCATGTTTTCCATTTCGTCCATGGCTTTCCTGTACCAGTCCTGCTTCGTAACGTCAGGATCTTCCTTTTGCAGCACCACAGGCTCCGCACCCATCAGGCTCCCGTAATTGTTATATATGGCAATACTCCTTAAATTGTCTTTGTGTGCCTCATAAATCAGCTTTATCCCGCGTTTAATGTCGTTATCCTGAGTGGAAAAATCATTTTCCTTTACTACATTATAATAAACCGCATCGGAAATCTGCCGCATGCTCATCAGGTAATCTTCCATGTTTTCCCCGGTCTGCTCCATCAGTTTTTGGGTGCTTCCGATCATTTCCTGACGTGATACCGCAGAAAAACGGTAGTACATCATAATTCCCAAAACCAGCATGATCACAATGGATATGGAAGAAAACATCAGCATGACCGTTGTCTGCATCTTTCGTGGTTTCATTTCTTTCAAATGCTCTACGCATTTTTGTATCAAGTGCCTATTTTTCACTGCTGCATCCACTTTCTGCATGTTCCGACCTGTATCTGGACGGTGATACGCCAAACCGTCTTTTGAACACATAACTAAAATAATTCGGATCCGTATATCCCACCTGCCTTGCTATGATATAGCTTTTATCGTTTGTTTCGATCATCAGCCTTGAAGCCTGATCCATACGGTAATCGGTCAGGTACGCGACAAATGACTTCCCGGTTTTCTTTTTGAATACCGTAGAAAAATAAGAGTTTGACACGCCCAGTTCCTGGCATACTCTGTCTAACGAAAGTGATTCGTCCGTATAATTGTTATGTACATATTCCTGAGCCCTGGATACAAAAGACCTGGTCGACTGATTTCTTGCGTCCAGCAGTTCTCCGCGGAAAGAAATACTGAGATCTGTCAGCCATTTCTGCAAAGCCTCCGCCCCCATATCCAGAAGACGGGCATACAATATTTTCATATCCCCCGGAAACGCTTCCGGATTGATTTCATGGTTTGCGGCGAAACGGTAAAACGCACTGATCAGTTCCATGATGTCCACATGGTACTGCTGCAGTGTCCGCCCCTGAAAAGACGCCTGATGCAAATAGCCGTCCACGGCTTTCACAACGTCCTCCTCAGAACCCAGGCGGATCATTTTAAAAAGATTATATATTTTTGAATCGTCCGAATTTCCTTTTTTACTGACTTCCTGCGGAATATTTTCTTTCATATTAATTGCCTGCGAAGCGCCGTAGATTACACGATAGGATACCGCGGTCCTGGCGCTTATATAAGACTCCGAAAGATCATACAGCTTATCGCAGACCTGTCCGATTCCTATCGTAACTACCGCCCCGATGATATGAAGCGCATATTTGCAAAATCTATCGCAGTCGTCTGTCAGTTCGGTAATCTCGGCTTCACATTTTAACTGAGCGATCAATACCGTATTTTCCAGAGAAGGAAACGCTTTTGCCTGCCACTTCTCCCCCAAATGCTCCTCCGCCTGCTTCTGGACGGAAGTGGACAAAAGCAGGTGCGTCATACCCTCGGGCACCTGGCTGGAGGAAGTATGCACAACAAGGCAGCAAAAAAGCGGTCCTGAAAAAGACAGGCGGCAATCTGAAAGATACCTGGGAATTTCCTCTTCACGGACTCTGCCCTCTATTAACATAGAATAAAAATTCGTCTGCAAAAACGGAAGCGATTCCATATAATAATTTTGCAGAACCTCTACATTCCGTTTCTCACTGATTTCCTGATCCAGTTTTATTTTCAACTGTTCGAATACTTTGGCCAATTCCATGGAATTGACCGGTTTTAAAATATATTCCTCAACTTCCAGGTGCACGGCCTCCCTGGCATATTCAAATTCGTCAAATCCCGTAAAAATCAGTATCTTTGTTGCGGAATACTCCGTCTTGATACGGTGGGCCAACTGCATGCCATTCATATATGGCATTTTAATATCCGTCATAACTACATCCGGCTGATACTCTTCTACCAGTTCCAACGCTTTCACTCCGTTGCAGGCGTAACCGACGATGGTAAATCCCAGCGATTCCCAGTCGATTTTTCTCCGAATTGCATGAATGATATCTTCTTCGTCATCTACCAAAAGCAATGTGTATTTATCCATATCCCTCTCTCCGTATAGTTCCATATCTTCATATAGTTCCATATATTTCCATGCAGCCTGTCATTATTATAGCAAATATGCAAAAAAAAGAAAAGGCATCCGTTCGCCGGGGATTTCCCGGCTCTGGCAGCATGGCCGGAAAGTCCATGGAAAAAGCGCGGTTAAAGTTTTTTATATGAAAACCGATATGACGTCACCGTATGATACCGTTCCCCCGCTTTCAGAACCGGGGATTCAAAATTTTCATGATGGACAGCGTCCGGGAAATACTGCGTTTCAAAACAGGCTCCGCTCCTTTCCCTGTAAATGCTTCCTCCTGTTCCGTGCTCCCCTTTTACAAAGTTTGCAGTATAAAACTGCATTCCCGGCAAATCCGTAAAAACTTCCATCAAAATACCGGTTTTTAACGACCGCATTGCCGCTGCCTTACGATATCCTTCTTTTTTTAACACCATATTGTGGTCGTAACCTCCCGCCGTTCGCAGCGGCTGAAAATTTGCTTCTATTTCTTTTCCGATCTTCTGAAACGTCCGAAAATCCATCGGTGTTTGCTCTACATGAGCGACTGTGCCCGTAGGAATCAGATTTTCGCCGGCCGGCGTAAATCCGTCGGCGTCAATCCACACTTCCTGATCCAAAACATCTCCCGTTCCCTGCCCGTCCAGATTAAAATAGCTGTGATTCGTCAAATTGACTATGGTGTCCTGATCCGATTCCGCCAAATACTCAATCCGTAATTCATTGTCTTTTGTAATACTGTAAGTTACAAAAATTTCCAGATTTCCCGGAAAACCCTGATCCATATCCTCGCTTTTCAAATAAAAGCACACCTTTGACTCTTCCCGTTCCCGTATTTCCCAAAACCGCGTGTGATAAAAATCCCGGCCGCCATGAAGCGTATTTCCGTTTTCATTTGCCGTCAGGCCATACGTTTTGCCGCCCAGCTCAAAAGAACCTCCGGCAATTCGGTTAGCCACTCTCCCGACGACTGCGCCGAAAAAACAGCCTCCGTCCCTGTATTCCGCCGGCGTATCGTAACCTAATACGACATTCGTCAGTTGTTTATTTTGATCCGGAACATACAGCTTCATCAGTAACGCGCCGTAATCAGACAGTTCCGCTCTCATTCCGTTTGTATTTTTGATGGAGATGATCTCCGCTTTCCTGCCGTCTATCATAAATCCGGTATTTGTTTCCATAACCTGATTACCCCTTTCTTCCATATAAAAACTGCCGTACCCAAATTTATGATACGGCAGTTCCTGTTCATTTACAATATAAAAAATGTCATTTTGCTGTTTCTTTCCTATTTCTTCTGCACATATTTCAGACAGTCGAGCGTTACCGCCACGAGAATAATGATACCGGAGAATACGAACTGTAAGTTTGTATCGATACCGAGTATCGTCAGGGAATACGTCAGAGCCGTAAAAATTACCGCACCGACAACTACGCCCGAAATTTTACCGATACCACCGGTAAAGGATACGCCGCCGACTACGCAGGCCGCGATCGCATCCATTTCCCAGCCCTGCCCATATGCGGCGGAACCGGAACCGACCATTCTCGCACATTCCAGCCAGGAACCGAATCCATACAGGATACCTGCCAGGACAAACGCGCCTACCGTTACCGCAAATACCGAAATACCGGAAACCGATGCCGCTTCCGGGTTGCCGCCGACCGCATACAGGTTTTTCCCGAATGTCGTTTTATTCCAGATAAACCATACGATAATGATCGCCGCCACTGCCCAGAGAATAATGGTCGGGAAACCGTGAAGTTTCGGGATGATCATATTCGGGATCGCCGGTTCGATCGCGCCAAAAGACACGCCTTTTGTCGCATAGGTCACAAGTCCGAAGA
The DNA here is from genome assembly GCA_022796875.1 of Eubacterium sp. Taxonomy (GTDB): domain Bacteria; phylum Bacillota; class Clostridia; order Lachnospirales; family Lachnospiraceae; genus JAAWJJ01. The sequence goes on from JAAWJJ010000047.1 coordinate 21,104, forward strand.
TTACTAACATATTCGCCATCGTCGAAATAAAGGGGTGCATCTTGAACTTCGCGGTAAAAAACCCTGCGATTGTCGTAAAAAAGGTACATAGGACCACGCAGGCAACCAATGCCAGGATGACTCTTCCGACCAGCGGAACGCTTGTAAAATCAAAGATATGCCCGAAAACGGCGCCGGTATTGATTCCCTGATGCATGATAATCGTCGCGGTCGTCATGCCCATACCAACCATACGCCCGATCGAAAGGTCCGTACCGGTAAGGAGAATCAATCCTGCTACGCCCAACGCCAGGAAAATACGCGGGGATGCCTGCTGCAAAATATTCAGCACGTTATTATAAGTAAGCAGCGGTGAATTTTTTATGATCGGCGTAATAATACACAAGGCAATAAAAATGATAATGATCGCAATATACAAACCGTTCTGCAAAAGAAACGTCCTGCGGTTAAACGTATATTTATAGTTTTCCCATTTCTGCGCCATATTTTCGCCAAACGTAAACCTAGACATACGCAGCAGGTCGATCAAATGGTACTTATATGCAAAAGCCTCATGCCCCCGGTCTTTGATCTGCTGGAGATTTTTCTCCAGTTCCATTTTTGCATCGAACAGGCGGTTCTTATGGACATACTTCTCTTCTTTTATTTCCTTGCTGTCAGAAAGTTTTGCAAGCGCCGCCCGATGTTCTTTCTCAAGCTCCGCCGTCCTTTCCTGATACTTTTTCCTGGCTTCCGCCTTTTCCAGTTCACAGCTTTGTTTTACCGGCTGATAATATTCCCTGTCAAAATGAACTTTGATATAAGCTTCCGCATCTGACGCCAGTTTGGAAATTTCGTCTTTATGTTCTCTTTCAACAGCCTGCGCTTTCTCCAGTTCATTTTTCGCTTTTGCGATTCTTGACTCCCTTTCGTCTTTTGAAATGGATTTATCTCTTTTAAATCCATCAATTTTATTCTGAAGAGAGATAACCTGATCTGTTCCGTCTAACCTGAGAGCGTCAATTTTCGCCTGAATTTTACCCACATAATCCTCAATCGGCTGACGCAGCTGTTTCTCCTGCTCCGCCGTAAGAATTTTACTGTTTCCATTCGCCATATTTTTCATCTCCCTCATTTATAGATATTTCGCACTGAGCCTTAACAGCTCTTCCTGATTCGTTTCTTTCGTATTCACGATTCCGGATAGACGCCCGTTTGACATGACGCCGATACGGTTTGTGATACCGAGAATTTCCGGCATTTCTGAAGAAACCACAATAATTGTCTTGCCCTGCTTTGCCATATTGATAATCAGTTCGTAGATCTCGTATTTGGCGCCTACGTCGATGCCCCTCGTCGGTTCGTCCATCATAAATACCTGCGGTCCCCGCTCCAGCCATTTTCCGAAAATAACTTTTTGCTGATTTCCGCCGGAAAGGCTGGAAATCATATCGTCCGGCCCCATACATTTCGTATGCATGACTTTGATCTCTTTTGCAGTCGCTTTGACCATTTTTGCATCAGAAAGCGCAAAATTGGTTTTGTACTGATCCAGATTTGCAATCGTCGTATTAAAGGTAAGATCCCCTTTTAAGAAAAGCCCATTGGCTTTCCTCTCTTCCGTAATCATTGCAAAACCGTGATCCATCGCCTCTTTGGCGCTGTTAAACGTCATCCGGCGCCCGTTAAAAGTAACGGTTCCCGCCGCTCTCGTCCTGACGCCGAAAATGGTTTCGAGCAGTTCCGTACGTCCCGCGCCTACCAGGCCGTACAATCCGAAAATCTCCCCTTCTTTTACATCAAAGGAAATATCCTGCAAATGAGGTTCGTATTTTGTGGATAAATGTTCAATCGAAAGGATCGTATCTCTCGGTTCATTATCTACCGGAGGAAACCTGTTTTCCAGCGAACGACCCACCATCGCCGCAATCAATTCGTTCATGTTCGTATCTTTGGTATCCTTTGTCATTACCAGATTGCCGTCCCGGAGTACGGATATCTCGTCGCAAATTTCAAAGATTTCATCCATTTTATGTGAAATATATATCAGGGCGATTCCCTGCGATTTTAACATCCTCATCATCTGAAACAGCTTATCGACTTCCTGCACGGTCAAAGAAGAAGTCGGCTCATCCAAAACGATTACTTCAGAATTATAAGAAATCGCTTTGGCAATTTCACACATCTGTCTTTGTGATACGGACATATTGCGCATAGGCTGCGTAAGATTTACCGTCATGCCCAGCTTCCGGAACAATTCGGAAGCTTCCTTTTTCATTCTGCTTTCATCCACAACGCCTACGGAGTTCCGCGGAAAACGTCCCAGAAACAAATTATCGATTACATTTCTGTCCAGACACTGGTTCAACTCCTGATGGACCATGGCAATACCGTTTTCAAGAGCATCTTTCGGTCCGGAAAAACTGACTTCCCTGTCGCCAAGGAAGATACTGCCTTCGTCTTTCTGATACGTACCGAACAGGCACTTCATCATCGTTGATTTTCCGGCGCCGTTCTCTCCCATAAGTCCCATGACCGTTCCGCGTTTTACATCCAGATTGATATGGTCCAAAACCCGGTTCCGGCCGAACGACTTGCACATGCCGCGTATCGATAAGACGATATTATCTTTCTGATCTGCCATATTTTTACTCCTGTATCTGTAGATTCCCGATATTTTCTGCTGCTGAATACAGACAGAAAGCAACGTTTTGCTAACTTTCTATATTCTTCATTCATAAAATATCAGGGAGAATCGCTTCTCCCTGATACCGCTTTCCCCTTAAGGAAACATTTTTAAAATTACTGGCTGAGCAATGATGTATAGGAAGCCGCATTATCCGTTTTAACCATGTTAATAGCGAATGCATCATACTGTCCCGGATTTCCAAGACGGTTTGTTATATTGGATTCTGTCTGTCCGTCACCACCGATGTACTCAATATCCAGATTCAAAAGATCGTCATAATTTTGCAGCAAAGGCTGATACGTGGAGCTTAAGAAGTTATCCGAAGCATTGTAAATATTCAGCCATACTTTCTTCGCCGGATGTGCGCTTTCATCTAATTGTGCGGATACCGGTTCATAGATCTTTGTAGAATCGGTGAAATCCTGGTAATTATCTGCCGTTACCGCTACGTTCAACGCATAATAAGAACGCTCGTCCTCATTGTACATATATACGTCGTCGCTTAAGACATTTCCTGCATCGTCCGCAGTACCGATACCGGTATCCACATCAACGCCGTCTAATGCATTTCTCAGAACACGCAGCGTCAGATAAGCCTGAACGTCTGCATGCTGGCTGATCGTCCCGCCGTATCCCTCGGCAATCGCCGCTACCGCGTCGCTGTTTGCATCGTAGCCGAATGTCGGAACCGTATTATCTTTTGACCATGCATTGAACATGGACATGCCCATTCCGTCGTTATTGGATGCAACGATATCGATCTGGTCGCCAAAGGAAGAAGACCATGTTCCGATCGCATTTCCTGCCGTCGCTGCATCCCAGGTTGCTCCTGCGGAGTTTTTCATTTCCTGAGAAGCAAGTTCACGCACCGTATAGGTTTTTCCGTTCACTTCAATCGTGCCGTCCTGTACCGCTGATGTGGAACCGTCCACATTGGTTCCGACCGGCTCGCTGTTGATATCCCCGTCTTTGTCAACGCCTGTGCCCAGCGCCTTTCTGACACCTCTTGTACGTGCGATCGAATCGTTATGCCCGATATCGCCGATTGCCAGAACGTATCCGATCACGCCGTCGCCGTTACGGTCGATCGTATCAATGTTCTTCTCAATATAATCTTTGATCATAGTTCCCTGTACTTCCGCGCCCTGATTTGCATCAAACCCTACATAGTATGTATGGTCGTTGAAAGAGAGCGCTGCCATATCAAGTTCACCGGTAGAACTGTTGGATGGCTGACGGTTAAACCATACTAACGGTTTGTCTTTATTTGCTACGTCTGAGGAAGCTCCTGCATCTGCCGTGTTATCTGCCGGCTCGGAAGTGCTTGCTTCCGGAGTATCCTGTCCTTCATTACCTGTCCCTGCATCCTGTGAGGAAGAGTTTCCGCCGCCGCATGCAGCCAGCGTCAGTCCCATCACCGCAGTCATTGTCAAGGCTACCACTTTTTTCATTTTCATGTTCATTGTTCTCCCTTCTTTTTACACGCTTCTCGCATGTTTTATTGATAAAAATAGTATATCTGCCACCAAAATAAAAATACATAGAATATTTTTCCATAAACATTGAAATTTATTAGACAATTACAAAATTACTTTTGTATTTTTCATCCATTCGGTTTTTTTGAATCACGGCCGGCGCCGGCAAAGAATTTCAATTGCTTTTTACGACAGTATTCACTATAATGCTTATATAACCGGTTCAGGAAATACCGGAAAAATTGGAGGGAAAAAATGAGTGACGTATACGGAACCGTAAACGGCGTATCTATTACAGACGCCGATGTAGATGCTTTTATCAACAAACTGCCGCAGGAACAGAAAGCTTACTTAAGCGATCCGGGATTCCGCAAACACTGCGCGCAGCAGTTACTGGAAAAGGAAATGTTTTTTGCCTGTGCACAGGCAGACCATCTGGACGAAACGGAAGAATATAAAGAAGCAATCGCCAGCACCGGAAAAGATCTGCTTGCCCGCATGGCTGTCAACCAACTGTTAGGCAGCATAAACGCAACAGAAGAAGAAATGTGCTCTTACTATGAAAAAAATAAAAATAAGTTTCTGAAAGAAAGCGTCGCCAGCGCCAAACATATTCTCGTAGAAGAGGAAGCGCTCTGCAAACAGATCAAAGAAGACATTGCCAATCATAAAATTTCTTTTGAAGACGCTGCAAAAAAACATTCCACCTGCCCGTCAAGAGAAAAAGGCGGCGATCTCGGTACTTTTGGACAAGGACAGATGGTGCCGGAATTTGATAAAGTGGTCTTTTCCGAAAGTTTAAACGAAGTACACGGCCCGATCAAAACGCAGTTCGGCTATCATCTGATTCTGATCGAAAACCGGACGGACGCCTCTGTTGTTTCCTATGAAGAGGCCAAACCACAGGTACAATATTCCGTCATCAATGATAAACGGGAAGCGGCCTACAAGGCAAAAGTGGAAGAACTGGAAAAAAGATTCTGTTCTTAAACAACAAAAATCCACGCTCTGCAGAAATCTTATTATTATGTATAAAATCAGACAGCGGGACACGTTCCCGTTGTCTGTCTGAGCGGCACCAACGCTTCGTTTCCGTTGCCGCCAGCAAAAGTCGAATCCCCATGCAAGCACAGTTATTCCATCACCGCGCACAAAAATAAACCCCCGGACCGAGCCATTTTCTTCTCGTCCCGAAGGCTTATATACGTTATTTATTATGTCCGGATTTTCGGACTTTATACATTTATACAAATTTTAATTCAGACCGCTTCTTTACAATTTTACAAAAATCTGCTTTCGCAATCTCATATTTAGACGGATCGCGCAAAATTGCCGATGGATGGTACGTCGCAGTCAAGACACAGTTTTTCCGGCGAATCCAGGTGCCGTGCTGTCTGGTAATTTTAAAATCCGGCGAAATAATACGCTGCGTGGCGACACGGCCAAGGCAGACTATAATTTGAGGCTTTAGCAGAAACGTTTCATATTTCAGATACGGAAAACAGGCCTCTTTTTCTTCCTCTTTCGGGTCACGGTTTCCGGGAGGATGGCATTTTATAATATTGGTAATATAAATTTCTTCTCTGCTTAACCCGCAATCCTGCAAAAGGCTGTCCAATATCTCTCCGGAGTTTCCGACAAACGGAAGCCCCTGCCTGTCTTCCTGCCCTCCGGGCGCTTCTGCGATCAGCATCAGATCCGCCTCATGACTTCCGCGTCCCATGACTGGCCGGCATCTGGTCCGGCTTAACGGACAATGGGTACAGGCGGCAACGTGCTGTTCAATGTCATTCCATGTATACTGCATAAATTCTCCTTTGTCATATGTATTATATTATCTTGATAAAATCACTGAAAGCTTCCCCAATATCTACTGCCGGATAAATATCATTATTGTATAATGATTCTTTGAAATCCGGATATAAATTTAAGACCAAACTGCTGATAATTCCGGTATATCAAGATTCTTTACATATTTAATGACATTATTTACCGACGTGTCAATATCTGTTTCTTTTAATTTTATTTCATTATAATAACTTCTTAACGCCATATTACAATTATACAAAGCTTCAAAATAGTCTTTATCGCCTTGTTTTACCTTATAATAATATCCAAAGAAGTAAAATACGAAGCCAGACAAAGACGACTGTCAGCAACCATAAAAATTTCTTCCAATAGTTTCTCGCCAATTTTTCCATGAAAACATCTTATAATTCCTCATACATGGATTCGGCCAATCCTTTCCAGTCAGGCGGCGCGTTCCTGCTTCTAATGCTCTCCGCGTTCCTGGAAAATCCGGCCCCTGCCATAAGAGATGCTCCTCCATATATTTCAGGATTATTTATTCTTACAGCTATATCTCTGATATATGCCTTGGCAGTGTTTCTGCTCATACCCTGTCCTCCCTTATATAATGTAACGCTTCCGGGGAAAAACTATCCCCATACAGGTACCGCCACCCCGTCCTCAACCCGATACCATTCGCCGCACGCCGAAAGAGTAAACTCTTTCTTCTCGCTCGCGCTCATTATATCATATCCGGAAAAGAATCAAAACATTTAATCAAATTTTGCGGATTGGTAAAATGACAGGAAAATTGGAAGCATATGCGTCAAAACTGCAAAGATATCATTTTAATTGAGTAAATTTGTATGATATGGTAAAATATAATAAAAGGAGCGGATATAATGGAAAATGCAAGAATAACAAGCACGCCTTATGACGATGTGTTCCGTACATTGCTGAATGATTGCAGTCCCTTAATCATTCCTCTGATCAATGAGGTATTTGGGGAGCATTATTCAGGTCAGGAAAAAATCGTTTTCTCACCAAACGAACACTTTCTAAACCAACAAGGCGGGAATGAAGACGAACGGATCACTGACACCAGTTTTAAAATAATAGGAAAAGAAACCAAAAAATATCATTTGGAATGTCAAAGCAGTACCGACAACAGTATTCTGGTCAGATTTTTTGAATATGACACTCAAATCGCCCTTGATGAAGGGAGTATAAAAGACAACATTCTTACAGTAACGCTGCCACATTCTGCCATATTATTTTTAAGGCATCATACATCAACACCTGACACGCTTACGATCAGAATGGTAACACCTGGCGGAATCGTAGAATATGATATCCAGGTGATAAAATCCCAACAATATACTCTGAAAGAAATTTTTGAAAAGAATCTTCTGCTGTTGATCCCTTTTTATATCTTTTCCCATGAAACACGGTTCGCGGAATATGAACAAAACAAAACGAAACTGGGGACATTGCAAGAAGAATATGAACAAATCAAAAACAATCTGGAAAATCTCTTAAAACAAAGAGCCATTAGTGAATATACAAGATGTACCATCATTGATATGTCAAATAAAGTATTGGAGCACATCGCTGTTAAATACAAATCTGTTAAGGAAGGAGTAAAAGCGGTTATGGGTGGAAAAATTTTAGAATATGAAGCAAAGACAATAAAAAGAGAGGGTATCGAACAGGGAATCGAAAAAGGAATCGAAAAAGGGATTGAGGGAACTGTTTCTATATTAAAAAACTTAGGCGTCCCGACTCAGACTATTCTGGCTAAAATCCAGGAGCAATATAAACTCAGCCCTGAAGCGTCCAAAAAATATCTGTAAAACCGGTTTCGTGAAGAAAGGCGATTTTGTAAGGTAGTGTAAAATAAATTGTGTTTTTGGAAAGAAATGGCTCCTTTTTGGTAAGAATTAGGATATGAAAATTTTTATCGAAAAGGAGTATTTTTATGC
>JAAWJJ010000048.1 GCA_022796875.1 Eubacterium sp.
TGTTATATATAACATGAAGGTGAAAAGCTGATTTTACAAATCCTTTCACCTATCATTATCATAGAAGATCTTATTTACAGACTTTTCTTCATAGTCTCGATTTTTGAAACAAAACCTCCGGCGTGCCATTTTTGGTATTCCCGGAGGTTTTTTCCATGGACATTTTTATATCTAATGTTTTTACATAAACAATTTTTACATTAGATATTTTTACATAAGTTAATTGGGAGTATACATTTATTCATGAGCATAAATTTCCCTGCCATACCTGCGAGCTTCTTCGTTCATGATCTCTTTATTATGGGCGCAGGCCGCATTGCTGATAAAACATTCCAGCAAAAGGCTTTTCGTCGGCCCGAACGTATCAATGACTTTACGGCAGTCTTCGATTACCTCTTCTTTCGTCGTTTCCAGATAATTTGCCCGAAATTCCGCCCCTACGTCAAAGCTGACTTTTCCGGCGCATTTTTTCACGATTTCTTCCCAGTTGTTTACCGGCTGGAGCGGGTTGATCATCTGCGCGCCATTTTCAATAATATCGTCGATGAACTGTTCCATATTTCCACAGCTATGATACGTATAAATCACCCCGTAAGAACGGATTACATCCGCAATTCTTTTATGCGCCGGTTTGATAAATTTCCGATACATATCAAGCGAAATCATAGGTCCGGTAGCTCCGCCCAGATCATCATGGAAAAAGACTTCATCCGGCTGATATGCCGCAATCATTTTATGCATCAGTTTCACTTTATAATCGCCGATTGCATCAATCAGAGCCTTATATTCTTCCGGTTCCTCTACCATGGCAACAAACGCATTTTCCATGCCCAGCAAAATGCCTGCCCGTTCAAACGGACCGATCGTACAGAATAAACGTACCAGCTTATGTTCCCTGTCACATCTTTCGAGGTCTTTTTTGGCCGCCGCTTCCCAGTCGATGCTGTCCAGGTCCGGAAACTGTACCACATCCCGCCATTCACAAATATCTTCCAAAACCGGAGGCACTCTTAAATTCGGCCCATGGGAAAAAGAAAATTCATCCCATAACCAGTCACAGCCGAACCAGTCTTTTCCAGACGTTCCAAACGGCGCGTATTCCATCATCGGACCCGGAATCACAACGTCGATGCAATCATCCAAAATCGGCACCCATTCCGGATCATCGGTTCTTAAAATTGCACGCAAAGCGTTTTCTTTTTCTGTTAACGTCCTGTTTTCCATTTACAAATCCTCCTACCTCTTCTCCGCCTGAATTTTCAAAAAAAACTGCCGTAACAGCTAAATATATTAACCGAACGGCAGTCCCTTATATCAAAAAAGAAAACAATAGCTTATTTTTACAATGTAAAAGCGTTCTCAGGATATAACCTGCCCTGTGTGTATGTTTAACGCATTACATATGTAGTATGTAACAGTTCATGCGCTTTTTCGCTGCCTGGCTGGCCCAGGTAATTTTTGTACAGTTCTGTAATAGCCGGATCTTCATGAGATCTGCGAAGCGCGCTCTTTTCATCATGCGTATAGAGCGCCGCCGCACGTTTTCCCGGTACGTCGTTCATCGCCCTTACATGCGCGTTCTGGTGTGGCTGGCCGCCGCCGTTTACGCAGCCGCCAGGACAGGCCATAATCTCTACAAACTGGTAGTCGGCTTCGCCGTTTTTAATTTTCGTTAACAGGGCGTTCGCATTTGCAAGCCCGGAAGCAACCGCTACTTTGATCGTATTGCCCGCTACTTTGTAAGAAGCTTCCTTAATACCGTTCATGCCACGTACTTCCGTAAATCCAATGGCTTCCGCCTCTTCTCCGGTCAGCGTTTTTACCGCCGTCCGGAGCGCCGCTTCCATAACGCCGCCGGTCGCGCCGAAGATCACGCCTGCTCCTGTGCCTTCGCCAAACGGTTCGTCGTACTTTTCCGTTGCGGAATAAGATTCAAATTTCAGTTCCGCATCTTGAATCATCTTCGCCAATTCGTTCGTCGTAATTACGATATCGACGTCCGGAACGCCTGCTCCACATTCATCGTCGCGTGTAATCTCAAATTTCTTCGCGGTACACGGCATCACGCTGACTACGACGATCTTATTTTTATCCAGGCCCATCTTCTCCGCCAGATAAGATTTGATGACCGCGCCGAACATCGTATGCGGCGATTTGCAGGAAGAAATGTTATCCAGCATATCCGGATAGAAATGTTCCGCATATTTTACCCAGCCCGGACAGCAGGAAGTGATCATTGGCAGTACGCCGTCGTTCTTTATGCGCTCTACCAGTTCGTTTGCTTCTTCCATTATCGTCAGATCCGCGCCGAATTTCGTATCAAACACTTTGTCAAATCCCAGATCACGGAGCACGCCCGCAAGCCTTCCCCTTACGTCGTTACCGATGTTAAAATCAAAGTTTTCCCCGATTGCCGCGCGTACCGCCGGAGCAACCTGGACAACTACGAATTTATCCGGATCATCAAGCGCTTCTTTTACCAGGTCGGTATGCTCTTTTTCCACGAGCGCGCCGGTCGGACAAACAGCGACGCACTGTCCGCAGTTAACGCAGCTTGCGGCTGCCAGTCCTTTCGATGAAGCCGGGGCGATCACGGTATTGAGCCCTTCTCCGGTAGCGGCGATTGCGGAAACGGCCTGCATCTTCGCACAGACGTTGATACAGCGTTTGCAGCGAATACATTTATTATTGTCGCGTACAAGCACTTTGGAAGACGTATCCAGCAATTCGATATCTTTCTGCGGCAAATCTTCCTCATCACGGAATCCGTATTCGTGCAGCAGATCCTGTAATTCGCAGTTTCCAGTACGGAAACAGTGAATACAAGCTTTATTATGAATTTTTAAGATTTTTTCCAGCGCTTCTTTACGGGCAGCTACTACTGCTTCCGAGCGGGTCTGGATTTTCATTCCTTCTTTTATGCGCGTCCGGGAAGCGTTTACAAGTTCTCCGTCGGCTTCTACAACACAGACGCCGCTGTCGTCCACATCCACAACCCCTTTTAAATAGTACAGGGTAGGAATTTTCATATCCAGGAAAGAAAAGTTTGCATCTCTGACTGCTTCGAGGATCGTTGCGCCCTTTTTTACGTTTATATCAATCAAATTTACATTTACTTTTATTAAAGTGTCCACAATTTTTCCTCCTTATTTTTCAACATAATACTCTTCTACATGGCCTTCCGGAATTTCATAACCCTCCGGGCGTACCGGATATCTCCACATTGGAATATCTTCTGTAAAGAGTTCCATTTCCCCGTCTTTTCCCTGTCTGATATTGATCCACTTCAGCCAGTTCTTATTATCGGTTTCCGGATAATCATCACGGTAATGCGGATAGAATACTCCTCTGGATTCTGTTCTCATCAGGGACGCCCGGAACAGCATTTCCAGGTTCAGCAGCGTATCTGAGGCTTCATGGCATTTTGCAAGCATATGCGCGTCGTCAGCAGTAAGGATCGGAACGATTTTTTTCATTTCTTCTACGTCGCTTAATACTTCGTTAATGCTCTTTTCGGATTTTAAAATCAGTTTTTCCGTCCCAAATCCATACGTTTCGATTTTATCAAAAATTTCATACGGACTGTGTCCGTTTTTTCGGTTCAAAGGAGCATAGATTTTTTCTTTATACGCCTTTGCCTGCTCAAAGTCAATATCCAGCTTTTCATGCGTTTTCGTAAACTGTCCCATATCTTTGCCTGCGCGTAAACCGGTCTGCGCGGCGTTTCCTACGCCGTCGCCGCGGTGCCATCCGAAATACGCGGAACCCTGATAGCTCATCTTGCCCGGCGCCCAGAGAGCTTCTACGTCCGTTTTGAAATTATGGTTTACTTTGATCGGTTCTGTCTGCAGCCTCTGGTCGATCGTAATTTCAGGCGTTTCGGAATGTTCCATCGTATATTTATTAGATTTTCCCTCTACAAAATTTTCCCATTCGATCTTATCCGGCATCAGACGTCCGTCGCCCATCGTCATGCCTTCCCAGCCGATGCTGATCAGCGTTTCGTCCGGCTCGCGCAGGTCTACGTACAGAGGCCCTCTGCCTTCCCGGACTTCCTTTACCATACCCTTTAAAAGCGGCACGGAAATTTCCGGCGCGTTCGGCGCGTATTTTTTGGAAATATTTTCTCCGTTCTGATTGAAAATCAGGTTGTAACCGCCGTAAACCGGCACGTTGGTCCCTTTAAATACAATCTCGATCTGCGTGGAAAATTCGATATTGCGGATCAGGCCTCCTGCCCGGTAAATTGCGCCGACGCCCGTTCCGTAACCCATAAATTCACGTCCGAGTTTTTTAAACTGGCATCCATGCGTCGCCATCGCTACCGCTTTCGCATGGAAAATGTGGCATTCCATCTCATCCATATCAAATCCGATCGCGCCGACTGCCTGGCCGTTATTCGTCAAAATTTCAAAAATATTGACGCAGTTTAATATACGGACGTCCATTTCCAGCGCTTTCCGGCGCAGACGCTCAATCGCACGCAGTTCGATTCCGAATCCGACAAGTTTACTTTCCGGATGTACCCAGTATTTCAAAGAACCGTCTTCATTATGCGAAATCAGAACTCCGCAGAAATCCCGCAGCCATTCTACCGCTTCCGTATTCGTGGACAGATAATCATATAATAACTCCTGGTCATTTAAATACGGCGTCTGGTTTTTTACCATCCATTCGGTAGATTCTTCTACTTTCTGGAAATCTGCATGCCCGACGATACCGTTTCCGGCTTTTGTAGACTGTCCGGAATATCCCGCATAACATCTCTCCACAATCAGCACATCCGCGTCCGGATTCTCCTGTTTTGCCCGAATTGCCGTAACTAGTCCTGAAAATCCTCCGCCAACGATAAGGACGTCTGACTCATATACTTTTCCCAAATCTTTTATGTTTGCCATTACTATCTCCTCCTTTACCCTTCCAGCGGATCGTTTTTAATCATATCCAGCGGAACGATCTCAATACAATTATTCAGACAGGCCATTTCACATTTATAACAATGTACGCACTCCTGTATGTATTTCGGAATGGCACATTCCTTTTCTTTGTCCCAGCGCCACACGCCCTCGTCACAGGCGCGGATACAACGTTTGCAGCCGCTGCAGCGGTCTGTATCCACAATATGTTTTACACTAAACTGTTGTCCGATCCATGAAAATTCCATATCTGTTCTCCTTCCTTACTTTTCCTTATTTTTGTTACTGTTGCTCGCCAAAATCTCTCTTTCCGATAAAATTGTCTTTCGTTACTCGTCAAAATCCCTCTTTCCGATAAAGTCGTCTTTCGTTACCCTGCAGCAGATCATCGCAATCACAAGCAATACGATATCTACAATGTACATAGTCGTGTAACTGTGGAAGAACCCGGTAATCATAATACCGATGCCGGAACAGAGAATACCGATCGTTCCGATCAATCCGTACGCCGCCGGATAGTCCCAGCGTCCGTATCTTGTTCCACAGAAAGAAGGCAGCAGGTTACGCGCGGAACCGTTCGCACACATCAGGATAACTGCCGCAATCCATACGTACGCCGCTCCTTTCTGCATAAAGATCGCTGCGATAAACGCCACAACCATACAGATGATATAAATTGTCGTCGCCAGTTTCGTTCCCATCTTCTGGTCGATGACGCCGAACAGGAAACTGCCTGCCAGGGCTACGATACCGCAAAATGCAAATACGCCGGAGGCAAATTCAATACTGTATCCGTAAGATAATAACGCCGGAATCGTTGTCGCGATAAATGTCATCGCTGTCAGAAGAGGCAGTCCGACGGACAACGCCATCGTCCAGTTATTGTAATCCTTTGCCAGTTTTCCTAACGTAAACGGGCTCTTGTAGTTATGTAACTCTTCAACTAACTTTTTGCTCTCGGAAAGTTCCCGGCCTTCCAGTCCGTCCGGGGTCGTTCCGGCTTCTTCCGGAGTATCCTTAATTACAAAGAAGCTGATCAACGCTACGATAACGATAATTACGGATAATACAATCTGAGTATTCTGCACGCCAATCGCTGCGTACGCTTTCGGCATAACCGGTACGTATACGACCTGCATCAGTACGACGCCCATCGTGGAAAACCCGAGTACTACGCCTTTCTTTGTCGGCCACCAGTTTGCTGTCAGCGTCATGGCACAGGTTGACGAATACGCCCCGGAACAGATACCCAGTACAAACATCAGTGCACAGAATAAAACCAGATTATCCGTCATACCAAAAATCACAAGCGCAACTGCCGAGATAATCAGGCAAATCCCCGCCAGCACTTTTGAGTTTTTCCGGGACAACTGTGCAAAGATAATAATGCCGATACCGTCCAGCAGCGCCGCCATACCTGAAATGATGTTTAAGAAGTTCGGATCCCATCCCCTCTGCGCCGCAATTGCAGGAAGCACCGTATTAGTCTGCCCGCCTACTACACAGGCGGAAATCAGCATTAGTATCCCTGTAAAAATGATCATTCCGATCTGCTTCGGTCCATACCACCGTTCTTTTCTTTTTTCACTCATTTTGTTTTCCCCCATTTCCCTTTCAGTGCAAGATACTCTTTCATTTTGCAGTACCCTCCCTACAGATTTATATTTTGTGACTATATGATATCAAACAAGTCATCTTTCTTTTTCGTTATTTCTAACAAAAAAGCACCGTTTTTTGTATAAAAATAGACATTTCCGCAAAACTCTGATAAAGTATAATGAGTGCAGGCGAGTAAAACTGCCCGCAGGTTTGGCGAACGGCGATTGGGACTATAATTGGGAGGTATTGCAAATGTATATACAATTAAAAGAAATACAGGAATTGTTTCCCGATATCCCGGGATTTTTAAGCGAAGAAAACGCCTCATACTGCCTGAGCGGTTTTTTTATTTTATCCGAACATTTTCTGCCTTCTGAATACTCTTCCCACTGTTTATACGTTACGGCGGATCCTGATATTCTGATCAAAATTTCTCCGCTTCATGACTTAAGTTTTCTTCTATTAACCAAAGACAGCGACGCTCTTTTCAAAATCCAGAACCTGAACCTGCCATTTTCCACGCTTTTATTGCAGACAGACGATATGGACATGGTTTGCTTGCGGCTGCAAAAATTTTTTGACGACTCCTGCGGCATGGGGCTTTTAACGGATTCCCTTCTGGAAATACTGTTTTTTGAGGGCGGCATCCAGGCTATGATCGAACAGGTTTTCCAGGCGTTCAAAAATCCGATCTATGTATTCGACGCGGATTTTAAGCTGATTGCGCATACCTGCAACGTTACCGTAGAGGATCAGGGAAAAGCAATCATTGAAAACGGCCGGCTGACCGATGACGATTTTAAGATTTTAAACCAGACATATAAATACGAAAAACTGCAGCAAAGCGAATACCCGATTAAATCCGTCCATCCAAAATACGGATTTGAACAGTTATTATGTGCAATTGATACCAAAAAGGATATGGGGCATATCGTAATCAACGGTATCAATCACAGCTTTTCGGAAATCGATTCAAAAATGTTGTATTTGCTGAAAAAAGCGATCGACCAACAGATGAAAAAAGATGAATTTATCCGCAACAACCGCGGATTTAACTATGAATATTTTTTAAAAGATCTTCTGGACGGAAAGATAGCAACCGGCAAACAGTTCCATCACCGCCTGAATTATGTCAATTCGGAATTTTCCGGAACGATGTATTGTATGGTCGTGGAAACCGCGCGCAGTTCACAGACATTAAATACGATGCATATCCGCAGCGTGTTTGAAACGCACTTTCCTGGAACACGGTCGTTAATGTATAACGGCGCAATCATTATCCTGTTTTCTACGAAAGATACCGTCTTTCAACCGGACGATCTTGCCATGATCAATACTCTTTGTGAAGAACAGGGAATTTATGCCGGTATGGGCAACAGCTTTCAAAATATTACCAGCCTGGCAGATTATTACAAACAGGGGCTTCGTTCGATTGAACTGGGTATTTGCCATAAAAACAGTCCCGGATTATTTTTGTACCGGGACTATTATCTGTCGCATATTGCCAATATTTTTGCTCAGAAAGAATCTGCAAATACTTTTTGCCACCCGCAGTTAAAAATACTGCTGGATTATGACCGTGAACACAATACCGATCTGTCGCACATCCTGTACACTTATCTGATCTGCGAACGGAATATGAATGCTGCGGCGCAGGTATTATATATCCACCGCAACACTCTCGTGTACCGCTTAAAAAAGATCAAGTCCCTGATTACGATCGATTATGAGGATTATCTGGAACGGCAGCATATTATTCTCTCTTATGAATTGTATCAGGCGGAAAAGTAAGCGGAGAGAAACTTTATGTTCCTACACATAATCCGCCAGCCGATCCGGCCGGTCTTTATACATCGCGTACAGTTTCGGCAAAATTGCCGCCAGGTTATGATATTCGTCCAGGCTGTGGTATGCGTTTCCTTTCATCATTTCCATCGGAAAACTGCCGTCCGGAACGGACACCGGAACCGGTTTTTTATCTATCATATTGTACCCCTGCCAGTAACGCGACCGGTATTCGATACCGCCCGGAATTTTACGAATGATATGAGAAAATGTAATCTGTCCGATGCCCGTTTTCGGATCGGTGACATTTGCGCTGATAATCGTATCCACATTTTTAACAAGTTCCGGATCATATCCGTAATCCGCCGGGGATAAAAACGTCAGATGCATTTCCTGCGGACCGCCTCCTACATCTTCGGTAACGACGTCTGTCGTCCCCCAGTTTCTTTCTTTCATACTCAAGTTGGTGTTTAACCTGTGCGCCAGGTCTTTTTCCATGACATGGATTCCGTAGTGCTGCGTCGGGCACCAGACTTTATAGCGCAGGTCTTTTAACCCGTGCCAGATAAACCACCAGTCGATCATTTCCGGCGTCACCCCCGGCATTTCCACTTTTGTCGCCACAAAACCGGAACCGCCCGGCATCCGGCAGTATCCGTTCTCCACTTCCAGATATCCCGGTTTTAACAGTTCGTTCCTGCTTTCAATCGCTGTCGCTTTTGCGCTGTCGACCGGGCTTTCCTCCATAATTTTCAGCAGCGCCGGATTCACCGGCTCCATCGGTTTAAAAAACAATTCACTGAAATCTTCTTTCTTTTCCGCTTCTGTAATTGTTGGTTTCATATTTTCCTCCTGTTCTGCCGCACGGATAAACGTATGGCTTATTTTTCATTATTTGTCGCCTTTCGGCCTGCGAATCCCTAAAAATACCACAAATCCGACAATGATCACTCCAAACATCAGAAAAATATTTGTCAGGTATGATCCGCTTGCATCATACAGCTTCCCGGCAATCGTAGAGGCAAACGAAGCGATCAGCAGATTTGTATTAACCAGGGAAAAATTCATCGGATAATTCGTCCTGCCAAAGAAATCGCTGATAATCGCAGAGTTGGTCGGCGTGACGCCGCCATATGCGAATCCCCCTACCATAAATCCGGCCACGATCAAAAGAAAACTGTCGCTTGTCAAAGCCAGCGCCAGCAGCGCGCAGGCAGCAATAAAAATAATCATATCCACGATCATCGTCAGGCGATAGCCTTTTTTATCAAACAACGCGCCGAAAATCACCCGCCCGATTCCGTTGCAAATGGAAATCAGCCCGACGACGGTCGCAATATTTCCGTCCGATACTGCTGTTCCGACCTGAGTCGCAATGCCGCTTGCCTGCGATACCAGCACCAGTCCTGAGGCGCTGATTAAAATCGCCCATATGTAATAAAGCCAGAACGACGCTTTTTTTACCATTGCCGCGGAATTAATATCTGAAGCCGGTTCCCGCATCACTTTCTTTTCCGCCGCAGCCGGAGGTTTGAAATCCGCCCCCGGTTTCACAAAGAAAAAGCAGCAGACCACCATGACAATGACAATAATAATACCCAATACGCGAAACGTTGCCTGCCAGGCGTTGCTCCCGTCCGACGGCGTCACCGCCGCGAATACTTTCCCGACAATAAATGCGCTCAATCCGAATCCCATTAAAAGAATTCCGGAAATCAATCCCTGCTTATCCGGAAACCAGGCGGACATCGTACTCATGACCGCATTGTAGGCAAAACCTGCCCCCAATCCGCAGAGAACTCCGAAACCGAGATACAGCATTGCCGGCGAAGTACCGGTCATGCCCGCAATCAAAAACCCTGCCAGAAACAGGATTCCAGAAAACAACACATAGATTTTCGGACTGACTTTCTTTGCCAGGATGCCCGCAATCAGGCAGCCGATGCAGAAAAACGCCATTACCAGCGTAAAGGTCAGGGATAACTGCGCCGCTGTCCAGTCCGGGCGGGAAGCGCCGATCGATTTCGACATTACGGACCACGCATACACAAGGCCTGCTAAAAGCAGCACGATAATCCCCACAATGGCATACACCCATCTGTTTAAATTCTTCATGTCTGTTTATTTCCTCTCTATTATGTAATTCAGGCGGGAACTCCCGCCTGTTACTCTCTTTTCATACTGATAAACTTTTCATAATTGACAAATTTTTCATCTTCATTTTCTTTTCATAATTGATAATCTTCTCATATTGGCAAACTATTTAACGCTGAACTATCGGAGCGTCTAAAATCATTACCGACTGCCTGTTCGCAGGGAAACGTGATTTTTCTTGCACCCTGTGCATCTCTCAGCAATTTCGGGACAGGGATGTCCCGAAAAACCCGCGCTTGTCCGGACGGCAAGTCAAGGGCGGTTGCGTGCATAACGGTAACCGGACACAGGGTGTTTAGAAAAATCCATTTCACGAAGCAGGCAGGAAGTAAGATTTTAGACAATCTGACAGACATCGTCTAAATAATTTAATATATGAAAAATTATGTAAAAAATTTGTATGAAAAATTTCAATATGGAAATTTAAAAATCAAACCCGTCCCATACAGGCTTCCCGGTATACTTCTTCACTTCTTCCCGTCCGCTTAACACGCGGATCGCGCCGCTTGCCATCGCTTCAGTTTCAAAACTGCCCGGATATACGTACACCGGGGCAATCCACTTCACGCCTTCGCTGATTTGGTCTATAAATTCCTTATCGTTCGCCATGCCGCCTGTCATCAGGATAGCGTCTACGTCACCGTAAAGCGCGCCGCCCATCATAGCCGTCCATTTTATAATCGTGTATACCATAGCGTCATAAGAAAGTTTTGCAAATTTATCGCCGGAAGCGATCATTTCTTTTACTTTCCTCAAATCGTCCGTACCGACCAGATCTACCAGGCCGCCTTTATTGGAAGCGTATTCATAGATTTCGTCAAATGTCACGCCGCGTTTCATCAGCGTTGCAATATCGTCGACGCAAATATCGCCGGAACGGTTCGGGCTGATCGGCCCCTGCGCGTCTCCGGCGCGGTTTCCGTCTACCGCCCTGCCCTTTTTATGCGCCGTCACGCTGATGCCGCCGCCCAGATGCAGAATAATATAACTGCTCTCCTCGTATTTTTTGCCGACGATTTCACTGTGATGAATCGCTACCTGTTTCTGGTTCAGCGGATGCGAACGGGCCGGACGGTAACAATCTTTGATACCGGTCATACGGGCTACGTCGCACAGTTCGTCTACCGGCATCGGATTTACAAAATATGCCGGAACCTCAAGTTCTTTGCCAAACTGATAGGCAATTTTGATTCCGAGCGTTGCCGGATGGTGGATCCCGGCTACGTCGCGCGTCGCATGGTCGTATACAAGGTTGTCGATTTCATAAGTGCCGCCTGCGCAGGCATAAAGCCCTACGCCGCGGCCGACTACCGCGTCTACCTGAGATAAATCCACATCGGCTTTTTTCAGGGCATCCCTGATTAACTGGATTCTGATCGGCTCCTGATCGGCAAATGTCTTGCAGTCTGCAAACTCGCTTCTGTCATGGTCTACCGTCTGGTCCAGAAGCACCTGTTCCCCTTTGACAAGTCCGCATTTCGTACTGCTCGAACCCGGGTTAATTGTAAGTATGGTAAATTCTTTCATTTGGATCCTCCTTTAAATCTTTTCCTTTTTCGCCGTTGCCAGGACGCTTAACAGCGCCATATCGTTATAAAGAATATCGTCCGTATCGGATCTGGAACAATCCAGAATCGGCAGCCGGAAGCCCTGGTATAACGGTCCGAACACAACCGCTCCGCCAAGCCTCTGCAAAAGTTTTGTCGCGGAATTTGCCGCTGCCGCATCATGGAAAATCAATACGTTCGCCTGTCCTGCTACTTCGCTTGGGCGTTTCACTTTCTTTTTGCCTACTCTCATATCAATCGCTGCATCCGTCTGGAATTCCCCGTCGATTTTTAAATCCGGGCGGAGTTCCTGTGCAAGCGCAACTGCGGCGCGGACTTTTTTCACAGGCGCGCTGTCGCCGCCGCTTCCGTCCGTGGAATAAGACAGAAACGCGCATTTCGCTTCTTTGCCGGTAACGGCGGAAAACGTTTCACAGGCCGCAATCGCAATGCCTGCATGCTGTTCTACGGTCGGCTCGATACACACGGCTCCGTCGCCCATGCCGAATACGTTTCCCTGTTCGCCCTGATAGCCAGGCACTTCCACGATCAGCAGACCAGAAGCGGTATTGCAGTCTTTTTCCAGTCCAATAATGCTGTTTGCCGCCAATACAAACTCATATGTAGTCGTGTCCACTCCCGCAATCGTAGCGTCGGTTTCCCCGACCGCTTCCAGTAAAGTCGCCAGATACAAAGGATTGCCGATCCGTTTTTCCACAAATTTTCTGGACATGACACGGTTCGGACTGTCGGCATAACGGTTCAACAGCGTTTCGATATACGCCGCATCGTTTAAGTCTGCAATACGGGCGCCGGTAATATCGACGTCGTATTCTTTCGCAGATGCTTCCACTTCTGCCGGATCGCCTACAAAAACGATTTGTGCAATACCGTCCTGCTGCGCTTTTACCGCCGCTTTGATCATGTATTCGTTTTTGTACTCCGGTACGCCGATCGTACGTTTTTTCGCTTTTGCTTTTTCATAAATAGATTCAATAAAACTCATACTGTCCTCCTTACTGATTGATGGTTCGCTGATTCATTTACTGTCTGCTGTTTTCTATTTTAACTGCCCGAACTTTTTTTACCATGTTCGCAGTTACATCTTCTCCTTTACTTTATTTACAAAATCAGCCAGCGTATTCAGATTGCTTGCTTCCTGAATTTCGATCGTTACGTCCAGTTCTTCTTCTATCTCGGAAATCATAACGATCATTTTCATTGACTCGTTAGACAGGTCTTCACGGATATCGGTTGCCATCGTAAGTTCCGACTCGTCTACGCCGTAGCCGTCTGCCGCGCAGTGAATCACAGTCTGTGCGATTGGGTCGGTCGCCACGTCGATGTCGTCGCCGGCAGAACCGCCGGACGCTGCCTGATCGCCCTGTGCCTGGCTGGAAACCTGCCCTGCCGCTTCTGCCGCTTTGGCTTCTTCCCATGCTTTTCTTGCCGCCGCTAACGCTGCCATGTCCGGCATTTTCTTAAATTCTTCGTCTTCGAGTTCCCAGACCACGACTTTCGTGTCTTCATCCTGGATGATCAGCGGTTTTACATATACGTCTGTTTCTTCCACCTTTTTGCAGAATTCCTCATAACGGTCCGTATCTACATGCAAAAGACTGGAGCAGAAATCGTCGATATGCGGAATTTGGATACCGATTGCCAGATAATCTCCGTTCAACTGCCGAAATTCCGGGTCGCCGAACGCCCCGACCGTCGGCAGAGCCTGCGTAACTTTTCCGCGCATGCCGTTTAACTCGGTCCATTCCGTATCCAGACATCCACACTCATTACAGGCAAGGTACGGCGGAAACTCAATATGCCCGCACCTCGTACATTTCCGTCCTAAAATCCTGCCTTCTTCCAGCGCATCATAATATCCCTGAACGATTCGTTCCATATCCTGTTTTCTCATTGTCCTGTCCGCCCCCTTAACCGTTATTTTTCAATATTGTGCACAATACGTTCTGTCCGCCGCCGAAACCACGGATCATTGCATAATTTACCGGGTTTTTCACCTGCGTTTCTCCCTGCTCGCCGCGCATCTGCCGAACCGTTTCGTACAGGTCGTGAAGTCCGGACGCGCTTGAACCGTGGCCGTACTGGCAGCGTCCGCCGTGCGGCTGTACCGGACGATCGCCGTCAAATGCCGCGCGCCCCTCCATCATGTATTCCCAGCCTTTGTTTTTCGGCAGATATTCACATTCTTCCGCCGCCAGCATTTCCGACTGCATAAAGAAATCGTTCGTTAAAAACAGATCCATATCGGCACCGGTTAAGCCCGTTAGTTCCCTGACCTGTTTGTAAGCGTTGGCCGTCGCCAGTTTTTCCAGCAGCGGCGTGCTGTACTCAATACAGGAATGGCCGATTCCCAGTACTTCTACCGGATGGTCCGTATATTTATGCGCCATTTCCGTCGGGCAGACAACGACCGCAGCCGCGCCGTCGCAGCGCTGCTCGAAATGGCAGGCGCGCATATATTTCCCGATCAGCGGATTGTATTTGGAATGAAGATATTCTTCCGCGGAATCCATGCCGTATTCTTCCGCCAAGTCGTCAAAATTTGTATCAAACAGTCCCAGCGGGTTTATTGCCGCGGCACGGCGGCAGTTGATCGCCATATTCGTCATGACTTTATCGATCGTTTCCGCATCCAGATTGTTTTCTTTAAAGTAAGCGTCCAGCCAGGATTCCGAACTGAACGGAAGCACCCCGCGGGTAAACAGGTTGTAATCTCTCGTTACGGTAGAGCAAAGCGTTTCATGAAAAATCGCGTCAGTACCGAAACGACGCTTTGTCAGCACTCTGGTCGGATATGCAATCGAATACGGCATATCGATACATCCGCTCAACACAACGTCATAGGTACCGGAAGCCACATAATCCACCGCGGTTTCCAACGCCACGTAACCGGTCGCGCAGGCTTCGCTCTGGTGCATGGAACCTTTTCCTTTCATGCCCAGCCAGTTCGCTACATGGATATTTGCCGTTCCGAAATTGCTGATCCAGCCAGGACCGGCCTGCCCGTGTACAAAAAAGTCTACGTCGCTTCCGTCAATTCCGGCGTCGCGCATAGCCTCCAGCGCCGCATAGCCGAAAAATTCCCCTTCAGTCAGTCCGTAAACTTCCCTGTCGTCCAGAACCCGGACAAACGGCGTCGCGCCGACTCCGATGATAGAAACGCTGCGTTTATATGGTTTCAGTTTTGGAATATTATCATTAAAACTCATCCTTTATCCACTCCTTTTGTTTTATTGTTGTATGTAACTACTTTTTGCTATATATCATATATAACACAGGTACTTCTCTGGATTTTCGTTATTTCCTACAAAAATCTAACACATTTTGTACTGTAATCAACATGCGCTCCGCTATATGGCAAATAATATGGAAACGGCTATAAAACAGCGGATATTGTCCCGTCTTATAACCGTTTCCTGATAATATTTCAGGCGTTATGCCACTTAAATTATCTCACTGCATATGACGTATGCAGTAACTTATGTGCTTTTTCGCTCCCCGGTTTTCCAAGATAATTTTTATATACTTCGTCAATCGCAGGATTTTCATGGGATTTGCGGATCGCGCTGCCTGCGTCGTTTCTGTAAAGCGCCGCCGCACGCTCTGCAGTTACGTTAACCATTCTGCGAGTCTTTCCGTCCTGATGCGGCTGGCCTCCGCCGTTGACACAGCCGCCAGGGCACGCCATGATTTCCACAAACTGATAATCCGCCTCGCCGTTTTTGATTTTTGTAAGCAGGGTATTCGCATTTGCAAGGCCGGAAGCAACGGCTACTTTCATCTCCGTACCGTCCATATCCACCGACGCTTCTTTGATACCGTTCATACCGCGGACTGCCGTAAATTCCAGGGAGGTGAGTTCCTTTCCGGTAATTTTCTCCGCTGCCGTACGCAAAGCCGCTTCCATTACTCCGCCGGTGGCGCCGAAAATCACGCCGGCTCCGGTTCCCTGTCCCAGAGGGGCATCAAACACCGCATTCGGATTCATAGCTTCCAGCTGAATCTCGGCATCTTTCAAAAGTTTTGCAAGTTCATTTGTTGTGATGGAGATATCGACGTCCGGAACTCCCGCGCCATCCTCATCATCCCGCGTAATCTCAAATTTCTTCGCCGTACACGGCATTACACTTACCGTTACAATATTCTCTTTTGCAATTTTTTCCTTTTCCGCAATATACGTTTTCACAATCGCGCCCTGCATCTGATGAGGCGATTTGCAGGAAGAGAGGTTCTCCAGCATATCCGGGTAAAAATGTTCCGCATATTTAATCCAACCCGGACAACAGGATGTGATCATCGGAAGGATCCCGTCGTTTTGGATTCTCTCAATCAACTCGTTCGCCTCTTCCACAATTGTCAGGTCCGCGCCGAATTTTGTATCAAATACTTTATCAAACCCAAGTCTTTTCAGGCCTTCCGCAATCCTGCCCTCTACGTCCACTCCTACCGGAAATTCAAAAGCTTCGCCGAGCGCGGCGCGGACTGCCGGAGCCACCTGGACCACAACGTATTTATCCGGATCTGCAAGGGCTGCTTTTACCTCTTCCGTCTGGTCTTTCTCTGTCAGTGCGCCGACCGGGCATACCGCCACGCACTGTCCGCAGTTGACGCAGCTTGCCGCTGCAAGGCCTTCCGGAGACGACGGCGCGATTACGGCGTCCAGTCCGCTGCCGGTACATGCAATGGCGGAAACAGCCTGCATTTTGGCACAGACGTTGATACACCGTTTACATTTGATACATTTATTATTATCGCGAACCAGCACTTTCGAAGAAGTGTCCAGCAATTCAATTTTTTCCGTCGGAAGCTCCGGCTCATCCGTAAACCCGTACTCGTGGAGTAAATTCTGCAGTTCGCAGCTGGTAGAGCGCAGGCAGTACAGGCAGGATTTATTATGCTGTACCAGAATCTTTGCAAGCGCTTCTTTTCTTACCTCCATAACTGTCGGAGACTTTGTATCAATAACCATGCCCTCTTCAATACGGGTAGTGGAAGCATTTACCACCTCGCCGTCCGCCTCTGCAACGCAGACGCCGGATTCATCTATGTCCATAACGCCTTTTAAATAATAAAGCGTCGGAATTGGCTGCTGTAAGAATTCTCTCTTAAATTTTAATGTTTCAAAGGAAGCATCGAGAATGGTGATTCCTTTTTTCATGGTATAGTCATAACCATTGATTTTAATATTTACTGTACTCATTCAACCGATCCTCCTTCTCTTATACATAGAACTCTTCTGCATGGCCTTCCGGAATGACATATCCATCCGGACGGACCGGATATCTCCACATCGGAATATCCTCTGTAAACAGTTCCATCTCTCCGTCGGCACCCTGCCTGATATTGATCCATTTCAGCCAGTTTTTGTTATCCGTTTCCGGATAGTCTTTACGGTAATGCGGGTACATAATCCCCCGCGTTTCTTTTCTCATGTCTGCGGAACGGAAAATCATTTCCAGGCAAAGGATGGTATCCGCAACTTCCAGGCATTTTGACAGGGAATGAGGATCGTCTGCCGTAAGCTCCGGAACAATTTTCTTCATTTCTTCAATATCTTTATAAATACCCTGAATCTCTTCCCCGCTCTTCAAAATACATTTATTTACGTCAAAGATATAACGCTCGATCATATCAAAAATTTCTTTTGGTTTACGGTCGGTCGGTCGGTTTAACGGAGCGTAGATTTTCTCTTTCAACGCCGCTACCTGATCCAGGTCGATTTCATCAAATTCCGCTGCGGCAGCATAAGGGGCAATGCTGTCCCCGGCCATCATACCCGTCGTAGACGCGTTTCCCAGGCCGTCCCCGCGGGTCCATCCGAAATATGCGTTGCCCTGTGTGGAAATCTTGCCGGGCGCCCATAGACCTTCCACGTTTGTCTTAATGTCCGTATCTACTTTGATCGGTTCTACCTGAATCACCGTCTTGATCGTCGTTTCCGGCTTTGTGCCGACATCGCCGATATCCCGGGCGGTTTTCATAAACACATGATGCTCCCATGCCATCTTGTCGCGGAACATACGCTGCGTGGATTCGTGCATATCGGTGCCGCCGATCATAGCACGGACTTCGTCCGGCTCCTCTAAATTGA
The DNA here is from genome assembly GCA_022796875.1 of Eubacterium sp. Classification (GTDB taxonomy): domain Bacteria; phylum Bacillota; class Clostridia; order Lachnospirales; family Lachnospiraceae; genus JAAWJJ01. Next base: position 18,114 of record JAAWJJ010000048.1, read on the forward strand.
CCCATAACGGCCCGTTCCCTATGGCAACTTCTTTTACCATGGCGTCAACTAATGCCGGCGTAACTTCCCATTCAATATGCCCGATATATTTTTTGGTAAGGTTTTCGCCATGTTTATTGCAGATCATATTAAATCCGCCGTAAATCGGCGTATTTGTTTTCTTAAATACAACGTCTACCTGTGTGGAAAACTCTACGTTCCGCATCAGGGCGCCGACGCGGTACATAGCGCCCACGCCTGTGCCGTATCCCATAAACTCCAGTCCGATTTTTTTGAAATGGCATCCCTGGGTAGCCATAGCGACCGCTTTCGCGTGGAAAATCTTACATTCCATATGGTCCATATCAAAACCGATCGCGCCAATGACTTTGCCGTTTTTGCTGGTAAGCAGCTCGAATACGTTCACACGGCTTAACAGGCGGATTCCCAGCTTCAATGCAAAAGAACGGAGCTGTGCGCAGACATTGATGGAAACGCCGCCCATATCCAGCGCATCCGGAATAAACGGCAGCGGGGTCGCCTCATCATTTTCATCACACGATGTGATAACGCCGCAATGTTTCATATAGTCAATATTATCTCTATGTACTTCCAGATATTTTGCCAGAAATTCCTGATCGTTCATAAACGGGGTATGCGCCTGGACCAGATAACCCAATGCGTTCCTGACCCCGTCCGGATGCTTGGATGTGGAACGGATACCGTTTCCGGCTTTTGTCGCCTGACCGTTCCAGCCGATGACGCCCTTGTCTATGACCAGAATATCCAAATCCGGGTTGTTTTCTTTTGCCCTGATCGCCGTAACCAAACCTGACATACCTCCGCCAACAACCAGGATATCTGAGGTATAAAGTTCACCATAATCTTTAATATTTGCCACTTTTACTTCCTCCTTATTCGTTGTTCAGCTTCACAAGACCTGCGCTGTATTCCAACGGATCCACCTGCAATGTTGAAATCGGATGAATATCGATTACATTGTTCAGGCAATCCATCTCACACTGGTAACACAGTACGCACTCGTCCGGATTCTTTGGATACGCATGCCCGTTTTCTTCGTCCCAATGCCACACGTTTTCCATACAACGGCGGATACATCTTCTGCACCCGCAGCAACGGTCTGTATCGACTACAAATTTTACGCTTTGCTGCTGGCCTTTGTTTTCTACGATCATAATAAAAATCCCTCCTGTTCTCCGTTTTCCTTTCCTTATGTCAGAATTGTAGCAATATTTTCAGGTCAGGAGTTTATCCAGTTCTCACGAAATTTCCTTTTTTCTTTCATCATTAATGTCGAAAAAGCCGGATAAAACATTCTTTCCTTAAAATTTTCGCACATAAAAAACTGCCTTGCTGACAAGCCCGGCAGTTTTTTCTATATCACTATAAAAGCATTAACCACGTTTTCCAATGAAATTATCTTTTGTTGCCAGACAGCATATCAGCGCAATGACAAGAATTACAATGTCGAAAATGTACATATGCGTATAGCTTGTGAAGAAACCTGTCACCATAATACCAAGCCCACCGCCAAGCATAGCTATGGTACCGATCAGTGAATATGCCGCCGGGTAATCCCAACGTCCATATCTTGTTCCGACAAAGGACGGAATCAGGTTACGCGCAGAACCGTTCGCAGCCATAAGGACAATCGCGGAAATCCAGACGCACGCTATCGATTTTGACATGTTCATAGCCGCAAACACCGCAATAAACATGATGATAATGTAAATCAATGTAGCTTTCTTTGTCCCGATCTTCTGGTCGATTACGCCAAAGATGAATGAACCGGCCAGCGCCGCGATACCGCCGATCGCAAATACAAAAGAGGCAAACGGAAATTCATATCCGTATGATAACAGTGCCGGAATCGTAGAAGCAATATAAGTCATGGCAACCATCAGCGGAAGTCCTGTTCCCAGAGCCATTGTCCAGCTGCTCGGGTCTTTTGCCAGCTTACCGAGTGTAAACGGACTTTTATAATTATGTAACTCCTCAATCAGTTTTGTTGTTTCTTCCAGTTCCAGGCCTTCCATACCATCCGGCGTCGTTCCGGCCTCTTCCGGGGTGTCTTTCACAAGAGTAAAGGAAATAATCGCCACAATAATGGTCAGCACCGCAAGAACGATCTGTGTGTTTGCAATACCGATTGCCGCATATGCTTTCGGCATAACCGGCGCGTATACTACCTGCATCAGGATAACGCCCATCGTAGAGAATCCCAGTACCACGCCTTTCTTTGTCGGCCACCAGTTGGACGTCAGTACCATAGAACATGTGGATGAAAAACATCCGGAACATGCGCCCATAATGAACATTAATACGAAGAAAAGCGCAAGGTTCTGTACCATCCCGAAAAGTACAAGGCAAACGGCCATGATGATCAGGGCAATGCCCGTCATTTTCTTTGTATTCTTTCTTGCCAGCCTTGCGAAGATAATAATTCCGATACCGTCAAGCAACGACGCCAGGCCTGATACAACGTTCAGCAAATTGTTATCCCAGCCCCTCACTTCAGAAAGCGCCGGCAATACCGTATTTGTCTGGCCGCCTACAAAGCAGGAAGATAACAGCATCAATACACCGGTGAAAATAATCATCCCTATCTGTTTCGGACCGAACGCACTGTTCTTTTTCGTTGTTTCCATTTAATTTCCCCCTTTACCGATTTCATTCGTAATCCCAGCCACCGGAGATCAGTTTATAAAATCTTTATATTTGATGGTTTCATTGTAACAGTGAACGCGAAGAGCTTATTCCGACTGTAAGAAAGAAATTATGCCCTGTTTTTCTACACTTCTGACGAAAAACGCTTTCATGCTCCCTGCATTCTTTCTCTTACCACATTGACAAAGTCTGCAATCGTAAACAGGTTATTTGCTTCCTGAATCTCAATCGTTACATTTGTTTCATCTTCGATAGACGAAATCATGACGATCATTTTCATAGATTCATTCGACAGTGTTTCACGGATGTCTGTTGCCAGCGTAATCTCTGACTCATCCACTCCATATGCATCCGCCGCGCAGGCAATGACGGTCTTTGCCGCTTCATCCAGCTCTTCAGCTGCTGCCGATATGTCTGCCGAAGCCGGCGCCGCTGCTGTTTCCGTTTTTGCTGCCGGTGCCGCTGCCTTTTTCTCTTCGGATGCTTTCGATACGGCTTTGATCTCCGGAATCTTCTTAAATTCGCTGTCTTCTTCTAACTCCCATACAACAACTTTTGTATCCTCATCCTGAATAATCAGAGGTTTCACTTTCACTTCTGTCTGGCTTACCAGTTTGTCAAATTCGGCGTATTTATCATAATCCACATGAAGCAGGCTCGTTCCTACCGGATCGGAGTCTGGCAGCGCTACCTCCACTGCAAAATAATCGCCATGGGCATTCCGGAAATCAGGATCGCCAAACGCCCCTCTTGTAGGAAGCGCCTGTTTTACCACTCCGCGGACATTGGTCAGGTCTACCCATTCCGTATCCAGGTTTCCGCAGGCATTGCAGCAAAGATAAGGGGGAAATTCAACATGTCCGCATCTTGTACATTTACGTCCCAGGACCGTTCCCTCTTCTAACGCATCATAAAATGTTTTTACAATCGGCTCTAAATCATATTTTGTCATCGTAATCATTTCCTCCTCTCCTATTTTTTCTCCAGCATGATGTTCAGTAAGTTCTGCGCGCCGCCGAATCCTCGAAGCATCGCGCGGTTTACTTCATGGTTTACCTGTGTCGCCGCGTCGCCGCGCATCTGATGCACTGCCTCGTACAGGTCGTGAAGCCCGGATGCGCCTGCGGCATGGCCGTAATGGCAGCGTCCGCCGTTTGTATTGACCGGACGGTCCCCGCTGTAAGCCATCCGTCCTTCTTTCAGATACTGCCAGCCCTCTCCCTCCGGAAGATATTCACAGATTTCAGCAGCCAGCATCTGAGACTGGTTATAAAAGTCGTTTGTCAGGAACAGATCCATATCCGCCCCGGTAAGGCCGGTCAGGACTTTCATCTGCTCATACGCGTTTTTCGTTGCATACATCTCAAGACGCGGATTGGAATTTTCCAGGCAGGAATGGCCTACGCCGAGCACCTCGATCGGATGATCCGTATATTTATAGGCTATTTCCGTCGGACAGACGATCACTGCCGCCGCGCCGTCGCAGCGCTGCTCGAAATGGGCGCCGCGCATATATTTTCCGATTAACGGATTAAATTTGGAATGAAGGAATTCATACGCGGAATCCATCCCCGACTCCGCCGCCTGATCTTCGTACGTCTGGTTCGCAATCGTGCTAAGCGGATTTAACACGGCCGCCTGACGGCTCTGCACGGACAACTGCGTCATGAACGTATCCACATCCTCGTCGCAGATATTATTTTCTTTTATGTAATAGTCCAGCCAGGACTCCGAGTTAAACGGAAGCGCGCCGCGGGTAAACAGCGTATAATCCCTCGGCAGGGTAGAACAAAGCACTTCATGGAACATCGCATCCGTGCCAAAACGGCGTTCTGTCAGCACACGGGTCGGATGCGCAATGGAATACGGCATCTCGATACAGCCGCTTAAGACCATGTCGTACTGGCCGGAAGCAACAATATTTACGGCGTTCTCCAAAGCAACATATCCCGTGGCGCAGGCTTCACTGTGATGAAGGGAACCCTTTCCTTTCATGCCGATCCAGTTTGCCACATGCATATTCGGCGTAGCGAAATTACTGGTCCAGCCTGGCCCGGCCTGGCCATGTACGTAAAACTCAATATCGCTTCCGTCTACCCCCGCATCTTTCATTGCATCGCGGGCAGCATAGGCAAATAATTCCGCCTCGTTCATCCCCGCTACAGCCGGATCGTCCAAAACTCGGACAAACGGCGTGGCTCCTACGCCAATGATGGAAACGCTTTTGCTGTAAGGTTTTAATTTTGGAATATTGTCGTGAAAACTCATTTTTCTTCCTCCTGCATTTTTATATTCGTTCGTTTTATAAAACTCCGATACTGTCCGTTATGATTCTGCGGCACCTGCCATCACACTGCAAAACGCCACATTGTCATAAATTCTCTCCTCCGTATCGCCGCGGGAACAGTCAAGAACCGGCTGTGCAAATCCCTGATAAATCGGCCCGTAACTGTGGCCTGGGGCAAACTGCTGAATTAGTTTTGTCGCAATATTTGCCGCCGCCGCATCCGGAAACACCAATACGTTCGCTTTTCCAGCTACCGCGCTCTCCCGTTTCACTTTCTTTGCCGCAACTCTCTCTACAATCGCTGCGTCCGCCTGAAATTCTCCGTCGATTTTCAGATCCGGGCGAAGTTCCTGCGCTTTCTGAAGCCCTTCGCGTACCCGGAATACAGACGGGCTGTTTCCGCTGCCATCCGTGGAATAGGATAAAAATCCGCACAGGGCTTCCTTTCCCGTTAATGCGGTGTAGGTATCGCAGCTTGCTATGGCAATGCCCGACAACTGATCGGCGGTAGGCTCCGTATTGATGGCTCCGTCCGTCATGCCAAAAATATTTCCCTGGCTTCCTTTGTAATCGTCAAGTTCCATAATTAACATCCCTGACGGCGCCACAACTCCCGGCGCCAGGCCAAGAATCCCCTGCGTTGCCATAACAAATTCCGTCGTGGTAGTATCCAGGCCGCCAAACGTACAGTCCGCATCTCCAACCGCCTCCATAAGAAGCGCCATATAAAGCGGGTTTGAAATACGTTTTGCAACGGATTTTGCACTGAATCCTCTTCGCGGAAGTTCTGCAAATTTTGCCACAAGCTCATCCTGATACGCTTTGTCATGAATATCTACAACCTTTACCCCTGACAGATTGATATCATTTTCGGCGGCTACCTTTTCGCAGGTGGACGCATCCCCCACAAAAGTAATATCCGCCAACCCGTCCGCCGCCGCTTTGGCCGCCGCGCGCATCATACTTGGATTCGTGCACTCCGGAACAACAACGCGTTTTTTATTCGCTTTTGCTTTTTCATAAATAGAATCAATAAAGCCCATTTTTATTCGCTCCTTCTTATTTTTGTTTTCTGCCTTTTCCTGTTAAAACCAATTATAAAGGATAAAATTTCTGCTTTTTTGATACAATATCACTGAAAATTCGGATGCTTTTTCTATATTAGTGTAGAATTTGCTTTTTACATCCGGTCTGCCGTCTGTTATAATAAAGGACAGGAAAAAGCATCATATCATGGGAAAGGATAAAATAATGTACGTAGGATTAAAAAATATTCAGCTGCTGTTTTCAGATTTTCCAAACCATCTGACCACCTCTGACGGCATCCACTGCATGACCGGCTGGGGAAAATTAAACGATACGCCGTATCCGTATACGTCCCATCTGTTATATACATGCGAATATGACGAATCCCTGAGCCGTTTTTCATTTACAGAAAACATGCATATCCTCTGTATCGTAAAACCAGGCGCCGATATGAGGAAAGTCGCGCAGGATTTTCCGTCTTATGTCAGCCTCCTGTTCGTGGAGCATGACGATCCGGAAATGATCTATGCAGAATTACAAAAATATTTTAATACGCAGTGCGGCGTCGGCTTCTTCGGCCAAACCCTGTTGGAATTTCTTGCTTTTGAAGACGGACTACAATCCGCCATAGACTATTCTTTCCGGGTTTTCGGCAATCCGATCTTTGTTTTTGACGCTAATTTCCATCTAATTGCCGCCACATGGGAAGAAATTGAAAAACGCGGCATCAGCGACACGCTCGTGCATAACAAACGTTTTTCCGAAGAAGAATTTAAGATGATAAACCGTCAGAACCATATTCATGAAAAAGTAAAAAAGAGCGAAATCCCTATCCGGGCGTACAATGAAATCCTGGGATATGAACAGTTATACTGCGCCATCAATACCCAGAAAGATCTTGGCCACATTGTCGTTTCAGCCGCTGTAAAACCTTTTGAACCAGCCGACGAAGAGATGCTGCTTACTTTAAAAAAATACGCAGATCAGCAAATGAAAAAAGATTCTTTTATCCGTACCAGCCGCGGATTTAATTACGAATATTTCTTAAAAGATCTTCTGGATGAAAAAATTGCTGTAAACAGCTCCCTGTCGTCCCGGATGAATTATGTGGAAAGCGAATTTTCCGGCAACATGTACTGTCTTATTATTGAAACCGCCCGCAGTCCCCGGACGATCAACACTTTCCATATCCGAAATATACTGGAAAGCCGTTTTCCGAATATAAAGACTTTAATCTACAACGGACAGATCATCGCGATCTTAAGCATGCCGGAAAAGCAATTGATTCCGGAAAAGTATATTCAGTCCGCCGTCAAAGTCTGTACGGAAAATGAGCTGTTTGCCGGTATGAGCAATTGTTTTCAGAATATTTTAGACGTAAAGGAATATTATAACCAGGCGTTAAGAGCCATCGAACTCGGAGTCTGCAAAACTACGGAACCAAATCTGTTCCTGTATGAAAATTATTTTTTAGAACATATTACCAGCATATTTTGCCAGAAAGAATCTTCCGTTACTTTCTGCCACCCTAAAATGATGTTTTTACTGAATTACGATAAAATGCATAATTCCAAATTATCGTATACGTTGTATATGTATCTGATCCATGAGAGAAACCTCGTTTTGACTGCAGACGCCATGCAGATGCACCGTACGTCCCTGATGTACCGGTTCAAAAAAATACACGCCCTGATCGGCGACGACTTCGACGATTACCGGAATCGGCTGTACCTGATTCTTTCTTATGAGATAAATAAACCGATGTAAAAAATACATTCTTCGGACTTTCCGTGATCGTAACCCCCATATGCCCATACTCTCCTCTGAAAGGAAGCATGGGCATTTTAAAATCCGTCCTGTTTCAAAATTTGTCCTGTTTCAAATACCATCCTCTCTCAACATCACCGACCATGCCAGATACATCTTCTCTTTCCAGTTCCCCCATCTTGCTCCTGTCAGTTCCTGAATCTTATTCAGCCGGTAAATAAGCGTTCCTCTGTGAATAAACAACCGCTTTGCCGCCTGTACCATATTAAAATCAGACTTTATATACTCAATGAACGTTTCATAAAGTCCTGAATTTGATTTTTCATCATAATTTTTTAATATCATAAATGCCGGACTCCCGACAAAGTCCACCGGAAGTTCCCGAAGACAGTTTTGGGCAAGATAAGAAAATACCACGTCGTCAAATTCATATTTCCACTGCTGCGATTCATACTGCATTCCATAATCCAGAGCAATCTGTGCCTGGCTTCTGGCATAACGGGTTTTTGTAATATCAGAATACACACGGCTTGCTCCCATACGAAAATTCGACTCCCGGATAAAATATTTCAATTTCTTCCTGCTTTCCTGTTCCATGGCTTCATGATCTGAAATATAATGCACCAGGAAAATACGATTTTCAAAAATAACGCTGATGCTTTCCTTTATTAGATACTCCAGTTCCCTTGCATAATACGATATGCCCTCCTGTTCTTCTGTGCTCTGCATCTGCAGGCAGATACAAAGATACTTCCCTTTCTGCGCCCAGTTTACATCATGTAAAAACAAAAACAGCTCATCCTGATAATTTTCTTTTCCCTCTAAAAGTATGCGCATAAATGCATGCTGCTTTTCTGTATGGCTCTGCATCCTGCTTTCTTTTAAAAACACCGGCGAAATCACATCCCGCACGCATTCCAAAAAGAAAGGCAGCCATACGGGAAACGGCTTTGCTTCTTCCTCTCTTACATTGATTCTTCCTCGATAAAGGCTTTTTTCCATGATATTCACACATAAAAACCGATCCGGCAATCCCCTGCAGACATAGAGAAACGGCTTTACATAATTTTCTACCGTATCATAAAATTCATCCTGCCGAAGCATATTCACGATATCCATTTTCAGATATCCGGTTTCTGCATGAATATCCATATCAGAAGCTTTATCCTTTCTAAACCGCTCTACAATAAAAAAATTCGGATCCATAACCGCCATATAATAAGGAATATATTTTCCGGCTATGCTCAGGATATCCGCCAGGCTGCCGTCTGCCTCCACACACTGTTTCATCTGTATAAACCATTCTTCCGCTTCGTCAAATAATCTGTGGATCCGGTTACTCAGTCCATAAATACTCTTCCCCTCTTTTATACAGAATGTATGAAATCCTTTTGTCTTTCCGATTAAAAACGAGCCGTTTTCCCGTCGGCTGCAGTGAAAAATATACTCTGCCGACAAGTATAACTGTTCCCGCTTCAACACTTGCTCCCGTTCATAAAATCTGGGACGTTCCACCAGATATCCGGCTTCTTCATCCTCTATGGAATTATCTTCTAGGTAATCCCCTAATTGTTCCAATATATAGCAAATCGGCAGTTTCATAGTTTCTTCCTTTCATTACTGTCCGTTGTTTACGGTTAACGATTATTTCTTCCGCACTGTTTTTATTGTTGGCCTGTCATTATTTTTCATTATTTTAACATTATAAAATATGGATCTTTCTGTTCACTTCTGCAGAAAAACATAAAAATTTTCATTACCATTGAAGAAAAAAGCCATATTTGTATACCTTGTATAAAAAAAAACATTTTTTTCGATTTCGCTGCCGAATATCTTTTTTTTCCGGCTTCCCATATACTTTTTATATAAGCGAAGGAGGAAATAATTATGGCAATGACACTGAAAGAAAACTCTCTGGCAGCATTAAGGCACGAAACCTACGATTTTATACCAAGCCACTTTGATCATCTGATGGCCGGCTTCGGTGCAGTAGCTGGTCCGGCAATTGAAAAAGGCCCTATGGGCGGCGGCCTGGACGGATTCGGCGTAGAATGGGTTCCAACTGCATCCGGCGCAGGTTTTCAGGTTCCGGTACCGGGGCAGCACCAAATGGATTCTGAAACGATCGTAGACTGGAAAAAAATTGTAAAGTTCCCGAATCCGGCAGAATTTGACTGGGCAAGCTGTGCGGCATTTGAGCTGACTATGGGAAATCCAAACGAACAGGCCATAGAATTCGGATGCGGAAACGGCCCTTTTGAGCGCATGGTTTCCCTCATGGGTTTTGAAGAAGCATTGATGGCGCTTGCCCTGGAACCGGAAGCCTGCTATGATCTGATGTCCGCGATCACGGATTTCAAGATCGACTGTATGCCATATATCAGGAAACACTATAATGCGGATATTTACACAAACTATGATGACATAGCAACGGAACAATGCACCTTTATGTCCCCGGATACTTATCGTGAATACATCAAACCGCTGCATACAAAAATTTATTCTGCCGCGCTTTCCTATGGTATGATCCCGATTCAGCACACATGCGGAAAAGCAGACGCACTTATTGAAGATTTTATCGACACCGGCGCCGCTGCATGGACTTCCGTACAGCCTACGAATGATATTGAAGGAATCTTACAAAAATACGGTCGGAAGATCGTAATCAGCGGCGGATATAACACGACTGGAAGACCAGGACAATTTGATGCCACCCCGGAAGAAGTAAATACCGAGGTGAAACGCTGCATGGATACTTACGGCAAATATCCCGGCTATATGTTCTTCGGTTTTAAAATCGTCAACTCCTTAGACCCGCAGGATAATATGCGTTCCGTATTTCAGTTAATCCAAAGCGCCATTGAACATCGGAAAGGTGTGCCTGTAAACTTTTAATTCTATAGAAAAGGGGCTGTTGCAAAAGTAGATGAATCATCTACTGGAGCAACGGCTTCTTTTTTCTATCTAAAAATAAAAAGCAGGTTCCGAAGAACCTGCCATCC
>JAAWJJ010000049.1 GCA_022796875.1 Eubacterium sp.
CGGCGAATGTGACCATGAATCGAAGATTCATGATATGAATGAGCGCAAGTGAGAAGAAGCCGCTTGCGGGTTCGACGAGCGGCGAATGTGACCATGAATCGAAGATTCATGATATGAATGAGCGCAAGTGAGAAGAAGCCGCTTGCGGGTTCGGCGAACGGCGAATGAATAGTATGTAGTATGAAAAAGTATAGGAGGAAAAAATGGGAAGAGTGTATAATTTTTCAGCAGGCCCTGCCGTTTTACCGGAGTCAGTGCTGAAAGAAGCAGCAGAAGAAATGATGGATTACAGAGGGTGCGGAATGTCCGTAATGGAAATGTCCCACCGTTCTAAAATGTTTGATACGATTATAAAAGAAGCGGAAGCCGATCTGCGCGAGCTGATGAATATTCCGGACAATTACAAAGTATTATTTTTACAGGGCGGCGCGTCTTTACAATTTGCTATGATTCCGATGAACCTGATGAAAAACGGCGTTGCAGATTTCATTGTAACCGGTAACTGGGCAAAAAAAGCTTATCAGGAAGCCGGGAAATACGGAAAAGCAAACAAGATTGCTTCTTCCGAGGATGAAACGTTTGCTTATATTCCAGATTGTTCCGATCTGCCAATCAGCGAAGACGCCGATTATGTATATATTTGCCAGAATAATACGATTTACGGGACGACATATCACAAACTGCCGGATACAAAAGGAAAAACTCTGGTAGCGGACGTTTCCTCCTGCTTTTTGTCCGCACCGATTGATGTTTCAAAATACGGGTTGGTGTATGGAGGCGTACAGAAAAATATCGGCCCTGCCGGAGTCTGTATCGTGATTATCCGCGAGGATCTGATTCCGGAAGAAACCGCGAAGTATGTTCCGACCATGATGCAGTACAAGACGCATGCAGACGCTGATTCCATGTACAATACGCCGCCTTGCTACGGCATTTACATGTGCGGGAAAGTATTCAAATGGTTAAAGAGTATCGGCGGGCTTGCAGAAATGGAAAAAAGAAATATTGAAAAAGCAAATATTCTTTACGATTATCTGGATTCCAGCAAGATGTTCAAAGGTACGGTAAGAAAAGAAGACCGTTCCCTTATGAACGTACCGTTTGTAACAGGTGATAAAGATCTGGATGCAAAATTTGTGGCAGAAGCAAAAGCGGCAGGATTGGAAAACTTAAAAGGCCACAGGACTGTCGGCGGTATGCGTGCAAGTATTTATAACGCAATGCCGAAAGAAGGCGTGGAAGCGCTGGTAGCTTTCATGAAGAAGTTTGAAACGGAAAATACGAAATAGGAATATAATGAAATAAAAAACCAAAATCAATTTTAAACATATGAAATTCAGAAAGTCAGAATAATTCAGGGGTGAGAAGATGTACAAATATCATTGCTTAAATCCGATTTCTAAAGTCGGTCTGGAGCATTTCAGTGCGGATTATGTTTGCACGGACGAAGCAGCGGAAGCACAGGCAATTTTAGTCAGAAGTGCTGCCATGCATGACATGGAACTGCCGGAAAGCTTAAAGGCGGTTGCCAGAGCCGGAGCCGGAGTCAATAATATTCCGTTGGAAAAATGCGCGGAAAAAGGTATCGTTGTATTCAATACGCCAGGGGCAAATGCAAACGGTGTAAAAGAACTGGTGATTGCAGGGATGCTGCTGGCATCCAGGGATATCGTGGGCGGTATCGGCTGGGTGGAGTCCCAGAAAGACAACGCCGATCTGGCAAAGGCGGCGGAAAAACAGAAAAAGCAGTATGCCGGAACAGAAATCGCAGGCAAGAAACTGGGAGTGATCGGCTTGGGCGCGATTGGTGTGAAAGTTGCAAATGCAGCGATTCATCTGGGTATGGACGTATATGGCTATGACCCTTATATGTCCGTTGCGGCTGCCTGGAGCATGTCAAAGCATGTCAAACATGCGCAGACAGTAGAAGATATTTACCGGGAATGTGATTATATTACGGTTCACGTTCCGTTAATGGACGCTACGAGAAAGATGATAAACGCGGACGCTATCAGCCTTATGAAGCCAAATGCGATTCTTTTGAATTTTTCCCGCGACGCATTAGTGGATGAAGAAGCGTTGGTAGAAGCCCTGGAAGCAGGAAAAATTCGCAAATATGTCTGTGATTTCCCGAATCCGGTAACTGCAGGCAGCAAAAACTGCATCGTAATCCCTCATCTGGGTGCTTCCACTGAAGAATCCGAGGATAACTGCGCCGTTATGGCAGTAGAGGAATTACAGGATTACCTGGAAAACGGAAATATTACTCATTCCGTAAACTTCCCGGATTGTAATATGGGTGTTTGTACGGCAAAAGGCAGGATTGCAATCCTGCACAGAAATGTAAAAGGTATGATCGGAAAATATACTTCTATTTTAGGCGAAGCAGATATCAATATTTCGGATCTGACGAATAAATCAAAAGGCGATTACGCGTATGCCCTGATTGACCTGGACGCTCCGGCAACATCGGAAGTGGCAGCGAAACTGGAGGCAATTGACAGCGTATTAAAAGTAAGACTGATTAAATAAAAACGATACCCCGTTGTCTGACACAGCGGGGTTTTTGACCATGATGAAAATGACCATAAACGAAAAGAAAGGACGATAAAAATGGCAGATATCAGGCCTTTTGCTGGAATCCGTCCGGCAGTAGAAAAAGCGCGGGCAATTGCCGCGCTGCCTTATGATGTATACAATCGGGCCGAAGCGAAAGAAGAAACGGAGCGCAACCCGCTTTCGTTTTTAAAAATAGACCGCGCGGAAACGCAGTTTGACGACAGTGTAGGAACTTATGAAGATTGTGTATACAAAAAAGCGCATGATACTTTGTGGCAAATGGTAAAAGACGGTGATTTTATCCGCGATACCGCTCCGGCGTATTACATATATGAATTGACGATGGACGGCAGGAGCCAGACCGGGATCGCGGCCTGTGCTTCGATAGATGATTATACGAGTCAGGTCATAAAAAAGCATGAGAATACCAGGGCGCAGAAAGAAGAGGACAGGATTCGCCATGTAGATGCCTGCGACGCGCAGACCGGACCGATTTTTCTGGCCTATCGGAATCAGGGCCTGCTTCAGAAGATTATCGACGCCTGGAAAGAAAATGCGCCGACGTATGATTTTGTATCGGATGACCGGATCCGTCACAGGCTCTGGATCGTTGCGGATGAGAGAGCCGTTGCAAAGATCCGCGACGCCTTTTCGGGAATAAAGGAAATTTACATCGCGGACGGACACCACCGCGCCGCTTCCGCTGTGAAAGTCGGACTGAAAAGAAGAGCGGCCGCCGGAAATTATGACGGTACGGAAGAATTTAATTATTTTCTGTCTGTGTTGTTTCCGGATTCGGAATTAAAGATTATGGACTATAACCGCGTCGTCCGGGATTTGAACGGATATACGCCAGGTCAGTTTCTGCAGAGAATTTCTTCGGCATTTACGGTAAGCAAACTACTAGAAAGGGACGGCAAACTATCGGCAGGGGACAGATATGCTGCGATTCGTCCACAGAAAAAAGGCGAAATTGCCATGTACTTAAACGGAGCCTGGTATCGTCTGGAAATAAAAGCAGGCTATCGGAATAACGATCCGATCAAAGGACTTGACGTATCGCTGCTGCAGGATCTTTTGTTAGAACCGGTATTGGGAATCCATGACCCGAAAACAGATGAGAGAATCGATTTTGTAGGCGGGATCAGAGGGTACGGAGAGCTGGAAAAACGGGTGTTGCAGGACTGTAAAGTGGCGTTCGGCATGTACCCGACTTCCATAGAAGAATTGTTTGCAGTTGCGGATGCAGGGCTTTTGATGCCGCCAAAATCGACTTGGTTTGAACCAAAACTGCGCAGCGGGCTGTTGATACACAAAATTTCCTGAAAAGGAAAAGTGTTTGTAAAATGAGGTCAATTAAATGAGATTTGCTGCTGTATCATAATTTTCTGATCTGAGGCGAGGTGTTCTGTGAATGACGGAAGATTTGAATTTATCTGATATTGAAGAAAGCATAACTGCTCCGATTGAAGTGAAAAAGATCAGCATCGACGGGATCCGCGACTGGTTTTCGGAACTGGTTCCGGATGTCTGGAACGTCCTTGTAAAAGCGTGTATTGCCGTGGTTGTTTTACTGGTCGGCATGAAAGTGATTGCTGTGATTCGGAAGATCGTCCGGAAATCGCTGGAAAAGGCCGGACTGGAAAAAGGAGTGGTCCAGTTTTTGGATTCGGTGCTCCGGATTGTTTTGTATATCGTGCTGCTGCTATTGATACTAAATCAGTTCGGCGTGCAGACGACGTCTATTGTAGCCGTTTTGGGGTCTGCCGGACTGGCGGCCGGACTGGCGCTGCAGGGAAGCCTTGCCAATTTTGCAGGAGGGGTGTTGATCCTGGTTTTAAAACCGTTTAAAGTAGGGGATTATATTATTGAGGATACGCACAAAAACGAAGGAGAAGTCGTAGAAATCTCTATTATTTACACCCGACTGAAAACGGTGGATAATAAAATTATCGTGGTACCAAACGGAACGCTTGCAAATTCTTCCATGACAAACGTCACGCATCAGGAAAAACGGCGTGTGGATTTACAGGTCGGGATATCTTACGGGGCAGATCTGAAAAAGGCAAAGGCCGTTTTGCATGAAGTGCTGCAAAACGAAAAAAAGCGCTGTGCGAAAGAAGAAATGCAGGTATTTGTATCTGAACTGGCAGACAGCAGCGTACAGTTGGGCGTCCGTGTGTGGGTGCGATCCGAAGATTACTGGGAAGTAAAATGGCGTTTGACGGAAAACATAAAGCTGGCACTGGATGAAAACGAAATAGAGATACCGTATCCGCAGATGGAAGTATCCGTAAAAAACGTATCTCCAAAATCATAGGAATATGCAGTTTGTCCGCAGGACGTGGAAATAAATGTAAAATGTATGTAGTTTGTCCGCAGGATGCGGAAAGGAAAAGAAAATGGATTTTTATATTTTGACGCTGTTTCCGGAAATGGTGAAACAGGGGCTTCATACGAGCATTATCGGCCGTGCGGCAGAAAACGGCCTGTTAAATATCGAAGCGGTGAATATCCGTGATTATACGCTGGATAAACATAAAAAAACCGATGATTATCCATATGGAGGCGGTGCCGGTATGGTCATGTCAGCGCAGCCGGTCTATGACGCGTGGAAAGCAGTCACGGAAAAAATCGGCCGTCGGGTACGCACGGTATATGCTACGCCGCAGGGAGAAGTATTCCGTCAGGAACACGCGAAAGAGTTTGCAGGGGAAGATGCGGTAATTTTTCTATGCGGGCATTACGAAGGCGTGGATGAAAGGGTGCTCGAAGAGATCGTAACGGATTACGTTTCGATTGGCGATTACGTGCTGACCGGCGGGGAACTGCCGGTTATGGTAATGATAGACGCAATTTCGAGGATGGTGCCGGGAGTATTGTCAAACGAAGAGTCCGGAAGAACGGAGTCATTGGAAAACGGATTGCTCGAATATCCGCAGTATACGCGCCCGGTGGAATGGAACGGAAAGCGCGTGCCGGAAATTCTGTTATCCGGGCATCACGCCAATGTAGAGAAATGGCGGCGGCAGCAGTCGTTAATCCGGACGGCGGCGCGACGGCCGGATTTGCTGGAAACGGCCGATCTTTGTAATGACGACCACAAATTTTTGTCTTTGTATCAAAAGCAGGGGGCGGATGCATATAATAAATAGAAACCGTAAGAAAGAAAAACCGTCTATGCGTGTTTGTGATTTAAGGGAAAAAGAGGTTGTCAACACAAATAACGGGCAGATTTTGGGAAATGTCCTGGATGTGGATTTTGATGAAAAATGCGGAAAAATCTGCGCTTTGATCGTGCCGGGGCCCTGCAAATGCTTTGGGTTGTTTGGTTATGAATATGAATACGTTATTCCGTGGTGCCGGGTGTTAAAGATCGGCCCGGATATCGTTCTGGTGGACGTCTGTGAAAAGGAAGTAAAGAAGAAATGTTGACAATTTCAGGCAAAATGGGTATACTTAATTCATAGCCAGTCGGTATATTTTATGAAAACGGGAGGTAGGAAAAAATACTTTAGAATCCCACTTTCCGTTTGTCAGGGGAGAAAAATTGTGAAATGTCCATTTTGCAGTAGTGATAACACAAGAGTGATTGATTCCAGGCCGGCAGACGATAATACTTCGATCCGGCGCAGGCGTATGTGCGATGATTGCAGGAAGCGTTTTACTACGTATGAAAAAGTGGAAACGATCCCGCTTATCGTAATCAAAAAGGACAATACGCGCGAGCAGTATGACCGCTCCAAAATCGAAGCGGGTATTTTGCGTGCGTGCTATAAACGTCCGATTTCTGCGGATGCCATCAATCAGTTGATTGATGATGTGGAAACGGAGATTTTCAACCATGAAGAAAAAGAAATCTCAAGTTCCGTGATCGGCGAGATCGTAATGGACAAGTTAAAAGATCTGGAAGCCGTGGCGTACGTTCGTTTTGCGTCCGTGTACAGAGAATTTAAAGATGTGAACACATTTATGAATGAATTAAAAAAGATTTTGGATAAATAATAGAATTCATGCTCCGCGAGATTTCTATTATCATGAATAAAGGACTGTTACTTGTTAACAGTCCTATTATAATAATTGTAGGAGTAAACGTATGAGTTTTAGCCTGTATCCGGATGATTATGTGTCTTCCGCTTATGGTATTGATTTTGATAAATTGTATGCGGAAGGATATCGGGGCATTATTTTTGATATTGATAATACGTTGGTGCCGCATGGCGCGCCGGCAGATGCGCGAGCCGAGGAACTGTTTCAGAAACTTCAGAGAATCGGGTTTGAAAGTTGTCTTTTGTCGAATAATAAGGAACCGCGGGTAGCGGTGTTTAATGAACGGATCCATACGCATTACATTTGTAATGCGCACAAGCCGTCAAAAGCAGGATACATACAGGCAATGGAGCGGATGCAGACGGATGCGGATACGACGTTATTTATCGGAGATCAGATTTTTACGGATCTGCTCGGCGCAAAAAATGCCGGAATACGGATGGTATTGACGCGGCCGATCCATCCACGGGAAGAAATACAGATCGTATTGAAACGGATTCCCGAAAGACTGATCTTATTTTCTTATCGGATCTGGCGGATATTTGTCCCGCCCAAGGATCGGATTGAGAAAACGGTTGCCGGACAGAAGTGAAAGGCAGCCATGATGAGGCAGGGGTGAGAGGAGGAAAGCATATGAAAATAGCGATTGGAAACGACCATGCTGCCGTGGAAATGAAAAACGCAATTCTGGATTATTTGACGGATCTGGGGCATGACGTCATAAATTATGGGACGGATACGAAAAAGAGCTGTCATTATCCGGTATATGGAGAAAAAGTAGCAAATGCGGTTGCAGGAGGGACCGCAGACTGTGGAATATTGATTTGCGGCACAGGAGCAGGGATTTCGATTGCGGCAAATAAAGTAAAAGGAATCCGGGCAGCGGTATGTTCCGATGTGACGACGGCAAGACTGGTAAAGGAACACAATAATGCGAATATTATTGCATTTGGAGCCAGGATTGTCGGAATCGAAACGGCGAAAGATATTGTAGACGCTTTTTTAAATACAGAATTTGCAGGGGGCAGGCACCAGGAGCGGATCGATATGATTACGGCGCTGGAAGAGCGGTACTTTTCACGGGGTGGGGAAAGTTAATGACAGTTTTATCGCTTCTTATAAAAACGGCTTTATCTGCAACTTCTATAAGGATGGTGATATAAAAAGTATTATCAGAACTGCTGTTTTGCCGACAGATTTCCAAGCTGTACTGCCAGAGAGGGAAACATTGGAAGAATTTTTATAGTATCCCTTATCTCCGGGAAAATGGGCGAAATGGATTCCCCCGAGTTCACTGTCTGAGGTTTTCCCCGAAGTTTGGGGGCGCACCTGGGCGGGACATGTTTTTCTTCCTGGACAGCCTTTCTGGTTTTTCTAACAGCGGCGTCAAGCACGTTCGATGAGGGTATGCCTTGCGAAACTCGGAACTGCCATGCCATAAGAAACAGCATCCGGAACGAATTCGTATGGCAGTTCCTCAGACAGTCGACCGGCATACCCATTCGTGCTTTTCCTGCCGCTGATAAGAAAAACACACAAAAGACTTCCAATGGAAGAAAAGACATTGTCCCGCCTCTGGTGCTCTTATCTCTGACGGAAAACCGAGTTTGAATCGGGGGAATCAAATCACATCCGCCCATCCCGGGGTTAGGGATACTGAAAATTCTGGAACTGCTTTCCCGGTTCTGGCAGTACAGCCGGAAATCCATGTGAAAAAAGTGCGGATAATACTTTTTATATCTCCAACTTTTAGAAATTATGAATGAAGCCGTTTTGTAAGGAAACGATGAAACGGTCAGTGTCTTCCCTCCCATGAAAAGGAAACGGAAGAGCGGTAGCCGGCAGGCGTGAACAGAAAAAATACTTGCAATGTATACCTGTTTATTATAAAATATCTTTAGGCTATGCCGTATACATTTGAAGGAGGAATATCGTATGATATCAGCAGGCGATTTTAGAAATGGTGTAACAATTGAAGTAGAGGGAAATATATACCAGATTATCGAATTTCAGCATGTAAAACCGGGGAAAGGCGCTGCTTTTGTTAGAACAAAACTTAAAAATATTATTAATGGCGGAGTAGTAGAAAAGACGTTCCGTCCAACAGAAAAATGTCCGCAGGCTCATATTGACAGAAAAGATATGCAGTATTTGTATTCCGACGGCGATTTGTTCTATTTTATGGATGTGGAAACATATGATCAGATTGCATTGGATCAGAATTCTATCGGAAGTGCGCTTAAATTTGTAAAAGAAAATGAAATGGTAAAAGTATGTTCCCATAAAGGCAGTGTTTTTGCCGTAGAACCGCCGTTGTTTGTGGAATTACAGATTACGGAAACAGAACCTGGATTTAAAGGCGATACCGCGCAGGGTGCAACAAAACCGGCTACCGTAGAAACAGGAGCGGTCGTGAACGTGCCGTTATTTGTAGAACAGGATGATGTGATTAAAATCGACACCCGTACGGGAGAATATCTGTCAAGAGTATAGAATAAAATATCGTATAAAAATGATAAAAAAACCCGGAATGATGATACCGTTGGTATGGATTCCGGGGTTTTTTTGTTTTATGGGATGACGTCGGGGTCAAAAAGTATTTTTTATAATTTTATGTTTGCAAGCAAATCTCCGAGGCTGGTAGAAGCGCTTTCATGAGAAACGTATTCCTTTGGAGAGTCGTATTCTTCTTTTTGGGCAATTTCTTCTTCCAATGCTTTCATGCTGAGAGAAAGTTTTCCGTTGTTGGTATTTAACAGTTTTACTTTTACCTGTTGTCCAACTTCCAGAACTTCCGACGGCTTTTTGATCCGTTTTAAAGAGATCTGTGAAATATGAACCAGGCCGGAAAGTCCGTTTTCCAGTTGAATAAACGCGCCGTATGGCATCAGGGTTTCCACAACGCCGTGGAACACGGTACCCGGAACAAGCATGGCAATCTGGTGGGTGCGTTCCTCTGCTTTCTTTTCTTTTTCCGCTTCTTTGCCGGAAAGCACAAGTTTTTTTGCGCTTTGGTCAACGGTGATTACTTTGGCCTCTATTGTTTTGCCCAGCCATGGCGTGGTGTCTTCCACATATTTCAGGCAGAGGTGGGAAGCCGGGATAAATCCACGGATTCCTTCCACGTAAGTGATAACGCCGCTTGGGACGATGCCGCCGATCTTTACGGTCAGCACTTTTCCCTCTTCCATATATTGCGCCAGGGTATTCCAGGCCAGCGTTTCCGTAGCTTCTTTCATGGACAGCTGGATATTGCCGCTGCCGTCGTCGACAGAGATCACGGTTGCTTCCACTTCATCCCCGACATGGATGGATTCTTTTAACAGGAAGTTCGGGGCGCTGCTTATTTCGGAAGCTTTTATAATTCCGGAAGCATACATTTTCAGATCCAGGGTCACTTCTTTTTCATCAACGGCAATCACAGTACCTTTTAAAATATCCCCCTCTTCCACTTTTTGAAAAGATGCGTTCAATTCCTCTTTGTAATCGTCCATAGTTTCAAATTCTGACATAACTGTACCTCATTTCTTTCTTTTTCTTAATCCATCATAACAGATTTTTTCTTATTTTTCACTATGAAAAATAAAATTGACAGGATGCAGACGGAAAAATAGCTTAGGAGCAGGGAAATCAGGTAACTCCGGATACCGTATGCAGGAACGCCAAATACAATGCCGCAAAGACGGATACAGCTTCCGAACACGTTTAAAAACAGCGTTACCCGTGTTTTACCAAGTCCGTTCAGTATGCTGTTTAAGGCAATGCTTAAAAACAGGACCGGGCACAGCCATCCAAGAGCAGTTATATATTCTCCGGCAGCAGCGTTGCCATAAATAGCCGTTCCGATCCAAACGCCGCTGAAACAGAAAATCAGGCTGAAAAACAGTCCGGTCAGCGTGCACAGGCAGGACGTTCGGACGAGCAGGTAGTGGATCCGTTTGTCATTGTTCATTGCGGCGGCTTCAGATATGGAGGGCAGCAGCATAACGGATAATGAATTGGTAAATACGGAAGGAAACATAATTACCGGCAGCGCCATTCCACTGATGACGCCGAACAAGGACAGGGATTCTTTCGCGCTCATACCAAATGCCTGGAGCCTGCCGGGAATCAGTATGGATTCCGCAGACTGAAACAGGGACAGTAAAACACGGTTGATACTAAGCGGGATACAAAACCGGAAAAGCTGTACAAAGGAAAGAAGCGTAGGTTTTTTCAAATTTGACGTTCCGTATGCATGGACCGTAAAAAATACCGCGGCAATTTCCCCGAATAAAATACCGTAAACAGCTACCGCCGGCGTAATTTCCTCACCGTTTGCGAGCAGAAGCCGGACAAAAACATACACTCCGACTACACGGAAAAACTGTTCGATGATCTGGGAGAGCGCGGGGATAGCGGCTTTTTTCAGTCCGTAAAAATATCCGTTAAAACAGGAATGGAGCGAACTGAAAGGGATTGCCCAGGCGAGCAGTTTCAGGAGCGGGCCGCAGCGCGGCTCTCCGATGATTACCGTGGCCACAGGATCCGAAAAATAATACAGGGCAAAAGAAAAAACCAGGCTTAAAAGCAGGGAAAAAAGAATACCTGCGCTTAAAAAGCATCTGCCCCGATAAGGTGTTTTGTCTATTGCAATGTATTCCGCGGTATATTTGGAAATGGCGCTTTGAATCGCATAGGAACTGACGGCCATACCAAGCATGAGCGCAGGAAAGATCAGCTGATAGATTCCCAATCCTTCTGCACCGATTGTATGGGATAAGAATATTCTATAAAAAAAGCCTAATATCCGTGAAAGAATACCGGCGCCGCTCAAAAGCAGGGTGCTGAAAATAAGCGGTCGTTTTAAAAGAGAAAATGGTTTCATAGGGATTCCTTTGTGGAATGGCTTTTTTTACACTATATGTAAGAAAAGCAGATCTTATGAATAGGAAAATCATGGATGATGGCAGAAGGAGAAAGGAAATATGGAACAGGCAATTTATTTGGACCACGCAGCTACCACCTGCGTGGATAGTGAGGTTTTGGAGGTAATGCGGCCATATTACGGCAGGGAATATGCAAATGCCTCCGCATTATATGAGGCGGGCAGGAACAGCCGCCAGGTGATCGAGCAGGCAAGGTCGAGGATTGCTTCCTGTATCGGGGCGCGGGCGGAAGAAATCTATTTTACATCCGGCGGAACGGAAAGCGATAACTGGGCGATCAAGGGAGTATGTCTGGCATCGCCAAAAAAGAAACATATCGTGACGACAAGCATTGAACATCCGGCGGTATTAAATACCTGCCGTGCATTGGAAAAACAAGGAGTACGGGTTACTTATTTACAGCCGGATTCCTGGGGGATGATTTCTCCGGAAAAGGTAGCAGAAGCGTTGACGGAAGATACGGTACTGGTATCCGTCATGCATGCCAATAATGAATTGGGCGTGATTGAACCGATCAGCGCGATTGGCAAAGCAGTAAAAAGCAAAGGAATTTTATTTCATACGGATGCCGTACAGTCATTCGGATACGAACCGCTTTCGATGCCGCATCTGCCGGTGGATTTGCTGAGCGTCAGCGGACATAAAATATATGGGCCGAAAGGAATCGGATTTTTATTTATAAGAAACGGAACGGAGATCCGCCCGTTTATAGACGGCGGCGGTCAGGAGAGGAATATGAGGTCGGGGACGGAAAGCGTGCCGCTGATCGTCGGGCTGGCGTCTGCGGTGAGCAAACTGTATAAAAACCAGTACCGTTACGCATGGCATGCGAAACAACTGCGGGATTATCTGGCTTACCGTATTCTGACGGAAATACCGGATACTATTATGTATGGCGGTAAAAAGAACTATGGAAAGTATTTGCCGAATATTGCAAATATTTCTTTTGCCGGTATAGATTCGGCGCTGCTGTTGAAAAAACTGGACCAGGCGGGGATTTTTGCTTCCGCAGGCTCGGCCTGCCATGCAGCAAGCGGCGAGCCGTCCTATGTTTTGCAGGCGGTCGGGATACCGCGCGTGCAGGCGCGCGGAGCGATTCGTTTTTCCGTAGGAAAAGATAATACAAAAGAGGAAATGGAAAGGGCCGTGCACTGGATCAAAAAATCCGTTGCACAGCTCCGGGAATCATAATTATATGGAGATAAACTGCGGTTTTCTTTTATGGAAAATCGTAAAATGAGTAAATCCCAGATGATGAAGCAGGTCGGGGATCTTCTCAAAACGGTATGCAATATGTTCCGGTTCATGGGCGTCTGCACCGATCGTGAGGATTTCCCCGCCCAGTTCGCGGTAACGTTTTATAATATCTTCCGTAGGATTCGGATGGCCAAGGCCGTATCTGTAGCCGGACATATTTATCTCAATGCCTTTGCCGCGAGAAATCAGCGTTTTTAGTATTTCGTCAATGATATCCGCATATTTGCGGTAGGAATAGTCCCGGTTTTTATTCGGGCCGTAACGGACGACGTAGTCCAGATGGCCGTATACGTCAAAATTGCTGCAGGCATGGATGTTTTCCAGTATGGATTCAAAATATTCCAGATATCCGTCTTCTTCGTTCCGTCCGTTAAAATACTCCGGATAGTAAGGATCCATGCGGTGTACGACATGGGAGGAACCGATCACGAAATCGAAGTCCGGCTCTTTTTGAAACAACGCATGATATGCGGCGGACAAATGGGTCTGCAGTCCGAGTTCAATGCCAATAAGAATATGCAGGCGTCCGGTATACTGCTGCCGTAAAGACTTCATAGCCTGCATATATTCGGATACGTCAAAAACGAATAAATCAGAGCCGTCCGGAAAATCAAGGTCCATATGGTCGGTGATACAGATTCCGCTAAGCCCTTTTTTGATTGCGGCATCCGCCATCATACGTTCCGGGGTATTGCTGTCTTCCGAAAAACGGGTATGCATATGAGTGTCCCATAACATAATAATTCCTCCCTGTTCTTTCTTCTTTCAGAAAATTTTTCCCGCGAGCAATGCGGCAGACAGCCACGCTTGCGAGGATAGCTGCTTTTTTTTATTATATCTGATTTCAGGAAAAAAGTCAAAAATTGTCTTTTTGTGACTACAATTTCAAAAAAATAAAGTTACTTTTTACGGAGCCAGGGAAAGTTACTGACAGTTCGGTCGCTTCTTTGTTACTTTTCATGAGGTGAGGGAAAGCTACTGACAGTTTTATTTTTTCTTTACTGAACAGCATTTTTGCTGCGTTAGAACAGTTGCGTATTACAGAAAGATAGGCTATACTGTTATATCAGAAAAAGGAGCAGATGGAAATCAGGGAAATGAATCGGCAAAATTATCAGAAAGTTTTGGAAAAATGTATAGAGAAACACAGACAGTCGGAGGAAACGCCGACATTACTGCTTCATAGCTGCTGTGCGCCTTGCAGCAGTTATTGCCTGGAGTATTTGTCGCAGTATTTTCGGATTACGGTATTTTATTATAATCCGAACCTTTATCCGCCGGAAGAATACGCAAAGCGTGCGGCGGAACAGAAACGTTTGATTGACGAACTGCAGGTAAAACATCCGGTGAGTTTTCTGGAGGGAGAGTTTGACGCAAAAAAGTTCGCATGTATGGCCAAAGGACTTGAGAAAGAACCGGAGGGGGGAGCGCGCTGTTTTGCCTGTTACAGGCTGCGGCTGGAAGAAACGGCAAAAACCGCGGCAAAAGCCGGCTTTGATTATTTTACGACAACGCTGTCAATCAGTCCGCTGAAAGATGCGCAGAAGCTGAATGAAATCGGACAAGAGTTGTCGGAAAAGTATCACATAGATTATCTGTATTCCGACTTTAAGAAAAAGGGCGGTTATCAGCGTTCCGTCGAATTATCCGGACAATATCATTTATACCGGCAGGATTACTGTGGATGTGTTTTTTCTTATCAGGAAAGGCGAGAGCAACAGAACAGGCAGCAGTAAGCCAGAAAGACAAGCAGCAGGGAAAAGTGATATTTGGGACAGGAAAGAACAGGAAGAACAGATAGAATAGATAGAACAGGAAGAATAGAAAGAACAGATAGAAATAAAAAAACAGATAGAATAGATAGAAAAGTAATTAAAGGAGAGAAAAACGATGGCACAATTGTGGGGAGGCAGGTTCACAAAAGAAACGGATCGGCTGGTATATGATTTTAACGCGTCGATATCTTTTGACCAAAAACTTTATCAACAGGATATCAGAGGCAGCATTGCGCATGTTACAATGTTAGGCAAACAGAAAATTCTGACGGAAAAGGAAACGGAAGATATTATCCGTGTATTGAATGAAATTCTGGCAGATGTGGAAAGCGGAAAGCTGGAGGTTACCTCAGAGTATGAAGATATCCATAGTTTTGTGGAGGCAAATCTGATCGGTCGTCTGGGGGATACCGGTAAAAAACTTCATACCGGAAGGAGCCGTAATGACCAGGTTGCGCTGGACATGCGTATGTACGTCAGGGAAGAAGTAGTAAAGTCCAATACTTTGCTGAAAGAATTACTGGAAACCATTCTTACGATTATGGAAGATAATCTGCATACTGTTATGCCGGGATTTACGCATTTGCAGAAAGCGCAACCGATTACGCTGGCACACCATATGGGAGCGTATTTTGAAATGTTTAAACGTGACAGCCTGCGGATGGAGGACATTTACAGGCGGATGAATTATTGTCCGCTCGGTTCCGGTGCGCTGGCAGGAACGACCTATCCTCTGGACCGGGAATATACAGCGGAACTGCTTGGATTTTACGGTCCGACGTTAAACAGTATGGACGGGGTATCCGACAGAGATTACTGTATTGAATATTTAGCGGCGCTCAGTACGGTCATGATGCACCTGAGCCGGTTTTGCGAAGAGATTATTATATGGAATTCCAATGAGTATCGGTTTGTGGAAATTGACGATGCTTACAGTACCGGAAGCAGTATTATGCCTCAGAAAAAAAATCCGGACATTGCGGAACTGGTACGGGGGAAGACCGGACGGGTTTACGGCGCGCTGATGTCTTTATTAACGACGATGAAAGGAATACCGCTGGCTTATAATAAGGACATGCAGGAGGATAAAGAGCTGACTTTTGACGCGATTGATACGGTCAATCATAGTCTGGTACTGTTTCATGGCATGTTGGCAACGATGAAATTCTGCACGGAAAATATGGAACGCAGTGCGAGCGGAGGATTTACGAACGCGACGGATGCGGCGGACTATCTGGTAAATCACGGGGTTCCTTTCCGTGATGCGCATGGTATTATCGGCAGAATAGTTTTGAAATGTATCGAGGAAAATAAAGCGATCGATGATCTGACGTTGACGGAACTGCAGGAATTTTCACCGGCGTTTGAACAGGATGTTTTTGAGGCGATCTCCATGGAAACCTGTGTGAATAAACGGCTGACTATCGGAGCGCCGGGGGCGGAAGCCATGAAAACGGTAATTGAAAAAGAGAGAGAATGGCTGGAAAAGGCGGTTACAGAAAAGTAAGTGTTGCATTTTTGTTTTTTTTGTATTACTATAGTATTCATATAGAAAAGACAAATGTACGCGGTAAACGGACAAAGAGGATAGTAAGGAGAATATTATGAGTGAAAAGTTAAAAGTTGGCATTTTAGGCGGAACCGGTATGGTAGGGCAGAGATTTATTTCTCTGTTGGAAAATCATCCGTGGTTTGAGGTGACGACGATCGCGGCCAGTCCAAGGAGCGCGGGGCAGACGTATGAGCAGGCCGTCGGCGGGCGTTGGAAGATGGATACGCCGATGCCGGAAGCGGTTAAAAATATTGTTGTAAAAAATGTAAATGAAGTGGAAAAAGTAGCGGCGGAAGTCGATTTTGTTTTCAGCGCGGTCGATATGACAAAAGAAGAGATCAAAAAGATCGAAGAGGAATATGCGAAGACGGAAACTCCGGTTGTTTCCAATAACAGCGCGCACAGATGGACGCCGGACGTTCCGATGGTAGTGCCGGAAATTAATGCGGGTCATATGGAAGTCATTGAATTCCAAAAAAAACGTTTGGGTACAAGCAGGGGATTCATTGCCGTAAAACCAAACTGCTCGATTCAAAGCTATACCCCGGCACTGACTGCCTGGAAAGAGTTCGGGCCATATGAAGTGATTGTGACGACGTATCAGGCTATTTCCGGAGCTGGTAAGACATTCAAAGACTGGCCGGAAATGAAGGGAAATATTATTCCTTACATAGGAGGCGAAGAGGAAAAAAGTGAGAAAGAACCGCTTCGTATCTGGGGGAAAATACAAGACGGTGTGATCGTTCCGGATGATTCGGTTAAAATTACCAGTCAGTGTATCCGGGTTCCGGTATTGAACGGACATACGGCGGCCGTATTTGTGAAATTTAAAGAACATCCGACGAAAGAACAGTTGATTGAAAAACTGGAAAACTATTCCGGAATGGCTCAAAAACTGGACCTGCCAAGCGCGCCGAAACAGTTTATTCGATATTTAAGCGAAGATGACCGGCCGCAGGTAGCGTTAGACGTCAATTATGAAAACGGGATGGGCGTAAATATCGGACGGCTGAGGGAAGACAGCGTATACGACTGGAAGTTTGTCGGCCTGTCCCATAATACGGTTCGCGGCGCCGCCGGAGGAGCGGTATTGTGTGCGGAATTGTTAAAAGCACAAGGTTATATTACAAAAAAATAGAAAATGAGGGAAACGCCATGTGGAGGCTGTTTATTCAGCAGTCCCGTGGCGTTTTTTTGTAAACTGTTTCCGAGTTAAATTTTCCCATGTATGTCTATAAATATATTGAGTAAAAAATTATATCGTGGTATAATAGCCACAAACAGTCATTATTACTGTAAAGATGTCAGATCAGCAGTATAAAGGAGTAAAATGACCATGCAGGTGCAGCTGCCTGCGGGAAGAAAAGGTATCAGGAAGAGGGATGCAAATGAGGGTAAGAAGTACGGATTTGAATTATTTAAATAAGCAATACGGACAGGAAGGCAGTCAGTTGTTGATTTTATATGGACAGCAGGAAACCGGAATGAGCAGAACCGTTGCCGATTTTATTCAGGAGAAACCTCAGCTGTATTTTTATGCGTCACCGGCATCTATAGAAGTTCAAAGGAAGATGCTGGCAGAACAGCTGGAAAATAAATATCAGATTCATTTAAGCGACAATCGTTTTGAAACTGTTTTTTCTAGGATGCATGCCAGGCCGGGGGAGAAACTGGTTGTTGTAATAGAAGAATTTCAGCATCTTGCGAAAAAAGAGGAAGAATTTTTACAGAGCATTAAGAAATTGATGGAAAAGAAGCTGTATCCGGCGCCTGTGTTTGTGCTGCTTGTCTGCTCGGACGTCGTTTGGATAAAGGAAGAGTTTCTGGAAAAACAGTCATTGATCAGAAGACAGATTACGGATTTCTATTATTTTGAGGAACTGGGATTTGTGGATGTGGCGCAGGAGTTTGAAGAACTTCCGGTAGAAGAACTGATTCGCCTGTATGGAGTGTTTGGGGGTTCCTACAAATATTTACGGCAAATTGACAGAAACACAAGCGTCAGAGAAAATATTATTCGTCTGGTTGTTTCCGATACGGGAATGTTTTATGAGGAGGCTCAGAGGTTTTTGAAAAATGAGCTGCGGGAAGTAGCCGTATATAATACGATCCTGTCTGCGATTGCTAACGGCAATGAAAAATTGAATGATCTCTATCATGCGACAGGATATTTACGGGCAAAGATCAGCGTTTATATGAAAAACCTGAGTGCATTCGGAGTAGTCCGGAAAGTACATTCTGTAGAAACCGGGGGCTGGGAAAATGCGAAAAAAGGTGTCTATCGGATTGAAAATACTTTTTTGGATTTCTGGTTCCGCTTCCTGTATCCGCACCTGACCGAGTTACATCAGCTTCCGGCAGAAGAGTTTTATGACAAATTTGTTGAACCAGGATTTGATTTATATATGGAACGTTATTTTACTAAGGTTTGTGCAGAATATTTGCAATTGATGAGCAAGATAGGCCAGCTGCCGATCAAGACAAAATTGATTGGGACGTGGGTTGGAAAGAAAGGAACGATAGATATTGTTGCCCAGAATGAAGCACGCGAGAGGATTGTTGCAAAATGCTGCTGGCAGAAGCAGGAAATGTCTGCGGAGGATTTAAAAGACCTGACAGAAGCAACAAAGGAAGCAAAAATTAAAGCGGAATATTATTATTTGTTTACCGCCGGTAAATTTCAGAATGATCTGAAAAGACTTTCGGAAAACCAGCAGAAACTGAAGTTGGTGGATCTGACTTGTTTTTAGTGATATACATGCTCAGAAAAGCCAAGTTTTTACGAATTTAGAGGAAAGTGCAGGAACAGGTATTGCAGAAGAGTTTATATATTGCGGAGAAACCTAGCGTGGCGCAGGAATTTTCAAAAGCGTTGAAATTAAATATGCGGCGTCACGATGGATATCAGGAATCGGAAGAAGCGATTATTACCTGGTGCGTCGGGCATCTTGTGACAATGAGTTATCCGGAAGCATATGATGAAAAGTATAAGAAGTGGAGTTTGTCTACGCTTCCGTTTATTCCTGAAAAATTTAAATATGAGGTAATTTCCGGAGTAAAAAAGCAATTTAAAATAGTTTCAGGCCTCCTGAACCGCCCGGATGTGCAGACGGTTTATGTATGCACCGATTCGGGACGCGAAGGAGAGTATATTTACCGGCTTGTGGAACAAATGGCAAATATGAATGGGAAAGAACGGAAAAGGGTTTGGATTGATTCGCAGACAGAGGAAGAAATCTTGCGCGGCATCCGTGAAGCTAAAGATCTTTCGGACTATGATAATCTTTCAGCGTCCGCTTATTTAAGGGCAAAAGAAGATTATTTAATGGGGATTAATTTTTCACGGTTGCTTACGTTAAAGTATGGGAACGCAATTTCCTCCTTTTTGAATACAAAATATTCGGTCATATCTGTCGGTCGGGTGATGACTTGTGTATTGGGTATGGTGGTGCGCCGGGAACGCGAGATCCGCGAGTTTGTAAAAACGCCTTTTTATCGGGTACTGGCAGAAATACCGTTGGAAAACGGACGTGTAACGATAGAAGGTGAATGGAAAGCGGTGGATGGTTCTACCTGGTACGGCTCTTCCCGTTTATATAAAGAGAACGGGTTTCGTGAGAAAAAGGACGCGGAAAGCCTGATTGCCAATTTGAAACAGGAGCTGGAACAGGTTCCGGCAGTTGTGGAAAAACTGGAGAAAAAGAAAGAAAATAAAAAACCGCCGTTATTGTATAATCTGGCGGAACTGCAAAATGAATGTTCCAGGTTTTTCAAAATCAGTCCGGACGAAACGCTGCGTATCGTGCAGGAATTATACGAAAAAAAGCTGGTAACTTATCCGCGGACGGACGCCAGAGTGCTGTCAACAGCCGTAGCAAAAGAAATTACCCGAAATTTGAACGGCCTGAAAAATATCAACATGGTGCAGCCGTTTGTGCAGGAAATACTGGAAACCGGAGCTTATAAAAATCTTGTTAAAACACGTTATGTCAATGATAAACAGGTTACCGACCATTATGCGATTATCCCAACCGGACAGGGACTATCGGCGATGCGTTCCCTGTCTTCGACGGCGTTAAAAGTGTATGAAACGATCGTACGGCGTTTTCTGGCAATTTTTTATCCGCCGGCGGTTTATCAGAAAACCACGCTGGAAGTTCGAATTGGAAAAGAACACTTTTTCGCCGGTTTTAAAGTATTGCTTCAGGCCGGATATCTGCAGGTTATGCAATATACTTTTTTCAAACAGAAAGAGCTGGGAACAGACGGGAAAGACGAAAAAGACGGAAAAGCGCAAAAAACGGGGAGTCGTGAAGCAGAAAACGATTCGGCGCTGCTGGAAGCGGTATCCCGCCTGAAAAAAGGCGTGACGCTGCAAATCGGGGATCTTCTGATCAAAGAGGGGGAAACATCGCCGCCGAAAAGATATAATTCCGGTTCCCTGATATTGGCAATGGAAAACGCCGGACAGTTGATTGAGGACGAAGAGCTGCGCGCCCAGATCAAAGGCAGCGGGATTGGTACGAGCGCAACGCGCGCAGAAATATTAAAAAAGCTGATTGGAAACAAATATCTGCAGTTAAATAAAAAGACGCAGGTGATCACTCCGACTTTGTTAGGGGAGATGATTTTTGACGTTGTGAACGCTTCGATCCGTTCTTTGTTAAACCCGGAATTAACGGCAAGCTGGGAAAAAGGGCTGAATTACGTGGCGGAGGGCAGCATTACAAGCGACGAATATATGATAAAGCTGAAAAACTTTATTGTATCAAGGACAAACGGAGTGCTACAGACAAACAATCAGTATATTTTAAACGGTATGTTCCGGCAGACGGCAGTATATTATAAGACAGGTAAGACTGATAAAGCAGGCAAAGCGAATAAAACAGTTAAAACAGACAAAGTGGATAAAACGAATAAAACAGTTAAAACAAAAAGAAAGGATAAAGGAAAAGAAAATGGATAATATGAAAGTAAGTGAACTTTTGGATCTGACCGAAACCATTGCGGCCGATTTGTTTTCAGATATAGAATATCCGTGGCAGGCATTGCCGCTTATTCATGACTATATTCTGGAACTGGGAGCAAAACTGGACAGTGATAAATATGAGCAGCGTGGGGAAACTATCTGGATTGCAAAGTCGGCGACTGTTTTTGATTCCGCTTTTCTTGCAGGTCCGGTGATTATTGATGAAGAAGCAGAAGTGCGCCAGGGGGCATTTATACGCGGGAATGCGATCGTTGGCAGAAATACGGTGGTTGGAAATTCCACGGAATTGAAAAACGTGGTATTGTTTAACCGGGTGCAGGTGCCGCATTACAATTATGTCGGAGATTCCATTCTCGGTTATCGGGCGCATATGGGCGCCGGTTCGATCACATCAAATGTAAAATCAGATAAGACGTTAGTTGTAATCAAAGGCGAGGGAAAGCAAATCAAGACAGGGTTAAAAAAAGTCGGAGCAATTCTGGGCGACTGCGTGGAAGTCGGCTGCAATTCCGTATTAAACCCGGGAACCGTAGTCGGAAGGAATACGAATATCTATCCGTTATCCATGGTACGGGGCGTTGTTCCGGAGCGTTCTATTTACAAAGCAAAAGACGATATTGTAAAGAAACAATAGATTTCAATAAGAGTTGAAAATTCGTTCGGGAATTATAATAAAAATTAAAAATTTCCATATATTTACTTTACGGATTCATTTATTTATGTTAAAAATATAACTATAATGATTATTAACAAAGAAAGGGGTATTAACATGATTTATTCACATGAAGTTGAGTTAATGTGTCCGGTTGCAAAGGGCGCAAAACATGAGCCTGCACCGATTCCGGAAGAGGGCAAATGGGTCCACTCAAAAAAAATAGAAGACATTTCCGGTTTTACACACGGAATCGGCTGGTGTGCGCCGCAGCAGGGGGCGTGCAAGCTGACGCTGAATGTAAAAGAGGGCGTGATCGAAGAAGCGCTGGTAGAAACGATCGGTTGTTCCGGAATGACACATTCCGCGGCTATGGCTGCTGAAATTCTGCAGGGAAAAACGATTCTGGAGGCGTTAAATACAGACCTTGTCTGCGACGCTATCAATACGGCAATGAGAGAGCTGTTTTTGCAGATTGTATACGGAAGAACGCAGAGCGCGTTTTCCGACGATGGACTTGCAATCGGCGCAGGCCTGGAGGACTTGGGAAAAGGACTGCGTTCACAGGTCGGAACGATGTATGGTACAAGGAAAAAAGGCGTTCGCTATCTGGAAATGGCAGAAGGTTATATCACGGGACTGGCTCTTGACGAGAATGATGAAGTCATTGGATACCAGTTTGTCAGCCTTGGAAAAATGACGGACTTTATCAAAAACGGCGATGACCCGAATACTGCATGGGAAAAATCAAAGGGACAGTATGGACGTGTAGACGACGCAGTGAAAATTATTGACCCGAGAAAAGAGTAGGAAGGAGAATGGTACAATGGCTTTATTTGAATCATATGAAAGACGGATCGATCAAATCAATGCGGTACTTGGCAAATACGGGATCGGTTCCATTGAAGAAGCGGAAAAAATCACAAAAGACGCCGGACTTGACGTATACAACCAGATTAAAGGGATCCAGCCGATCTGTTTTGAAAATGCCTGTTGGGCATATACGGTAGGAGCGGCGATTGCGATTAAGAAAAACTGCCGCAAAGCTTCCGAAGCAGCGGCGGCAATCGGCGAAGGCTTACAGGCGTTTTGTATTCCAGGTTCCGTAGCAGACCACAGAAAAGTAGGCCTGGGGCATGGAAATCTCGGGAAAATGCTGTTGGAAGAAGAAACCGAATGTTTCTGTTTCCTGGCAGGACATGAGTCCTTTGCCGCGGCGGAAGGCGCGATCGGTATTGCGGAAAAAGCGAACAAAGTACGTAAAAAACCGCTGCGTGTTATCCTGAACGGACTTGGGAAAGATGCCGCCCAGATTATTTCCAGAATCAACGGTTTTACTTTCGTGGAAACAAAAATGGATTATTTCACGGGGGACGTAAACGTCGTTTATGAAAAAGCATATTCCAAAGGACTGCGCGCGCAGGTAAAATGCTACGGCGCGGATGACGTTACCGAGGGCGTGGCAATCATGCATAAGGAAAATGTAGGCGTATCCATTACCGGAAACTCCACAAATCCGACCAGATTCCAGCATCCGGTGGCAGGCACTTACAAAAAAGAATGTATTGAGCAGGGGAAAAAGTACTTCTCTGTTGCTTCCGGCGGCGGGACAGGCCGGACGCTCCATCCGGACAATATGGCAGCCGGACCGGCTTCTTACGGTATGACGGATACGATGGGAAGAATGCATTCCGACGCTCAGTTTGCAGGCTCTTCTTCCGTTCCAGCCCATGTGGAAATGATGGGACTGATCGGAGCCGGAAATAACCCGATGGTTGGCATGACCGTTTCGGTAGCTGTTGCCTGTGAGGAAGCTGCGAACGCAGGGAAGTTCTAAGAAACAGCGTAAATTCAATGGTTTAGAAAGCGGATAATAGTGTAGGAATGTAGGGAAATGTATGCAATTCATACATTATTCCTACACTATTCCTACATCTATATTCCTACACTTTAGACATGCTATTTTATTTTTTCTATTTCTTCTTTTAGCCAGTCGATGTCACGTTTGGTATATACCCGTTCTGTAATGTCCTGAATAGAATGGCCGACCATATATTTAATGGCATATTCGTCTACCTGGTATTTTTTAGCGGCTGTGACGAAATGCATTCGGCCGTCATGTGCCCGGTGCTGAGGGTTGAGTTTTAATTTATCCCGAATCTTATGAAATCTCTTTTGATATTTATCGTATGTAAACGCGATAGAACTTCTGTGAGTAGCGGTATCGGTACAGTTAATCAGGTATTCGCTTCCGAGCGCCTGCGCTTCTTCATATCTTTTGGCAACCAGAGAACGAATTTTAGAATGAATCGGTACGAGGCGGTTTGTGCCGGCATCCGTTTTCATTCCTCCTGTAAATGTCCAGTCGTCAAGATTTATATTTTCCAGTTTGAGCAGTCCGAGTTCCTGGGGACGCCAGCCGGAGTAACATTGTATCAGGACGACGTCGACATACGGCGTACTGTCAAGGTGCTCCCATAGAATTTGTAGTTCTTCATCGCTGAACGGAATATGCCCCCGTTTGACCTCTTCTTTTTCTTTTAAAACATCTTCGGAAATATGAAATGTCCTGGCATAGTTCCGGTCTACGATTTCATATTCCAAAGCGTAATCCAGCATAAGATTAAATAATGATTTTATACGGGATTTTGTTCCGGCCGAAGGCCGCTGTTCCTTTCCTTTGACCGTTATAACTCCCTCATCCATACAACATTTAATGTGCCGCGCACGAATGTCGCAAACTCTCATGTCATAAACGAAAGAACAATAAGCCCAGGCAGAAGTAATCGTCCGTTTGCTGGAATCGGATGTCAGAGTATTAAAATATTCTTCGCTCCATCGTTCGTATAATTGCCTGACGGTAACAGCAGGCTCTAAATCATAAGGATTTTTGTTATATTCTACTAACGCGGCATACGCATCGTTATATGTCGGGAAATACGAATTGGGTTTCAGCGGTTTGCAAACAGGGCGGCCGGCAGAAGTTTTACCAACGGTTACCATGGCTCGGAACGGATTACGCAGGTTTCGTCCTTTTATTTCACTGATCTGGCCAAAACCGTTAGGCAATCGTTTGCGTTTGTTTGATTTTCTTTTTTGGACCGGTTTACTGCCCGGTTGCATCGGATAACCACAGTGCGGGCATACTGCGGCTTTATCGCTTACCTGTAATTCACATTCGGGACAATGAATCAGCATTTTAACTCTCCTTTTTTGTTGCAATATTCATAGCGATCATATAGCATAGTGTAGGAATTGTCAACTCCTACATTTTATCTTTTTACGGATTGTATTTTAATCTAGATTAAGAATTGAGGCAATATATGGTCGGCATAAATGAAACAATCTGTCCGAGATGCGGAGGCAATTTAAAATATTATGATAGAGTAAAACGAATTGTACGGACAAAAGGACGGCTGACAAGCTGGATAACGGTTCGCAGGCTGCGGTGTTTGGAATGCAGAGCAGTACACAGAGAATTGCCGGAGGATATTTTGCCGTATAAACAGTATGAAGCTGAAATCATCCATGGCGTTATGGAGGGATTCATCACTCCGGAAACAATTGGCTATGAAGACTATCCGTGCGAGATAACGATGATTCGTTGGGGTACGCGAAAATTACATTCTTCTTTATGAAAGGAGCGTGAATATGTATGTTCGATTTTATGAGAAGAAAATGGAAACACGGAGAAAAAATCAGAGTAGGGTTTTGGACTGTAGTAGGTAATTTTTTACTAAGAATTGGATATTTACATTTTGATGAAGACAATTAAAAAAGCAGGGGGCACAAGCCCTCTACTGTTTTTCACCTACTTTGTTTTTTAAGAAAGTTGTTTCTAAGCTAGAATAGCGATTGAAAGGAGAAAAAGTAAATGAGTGACATGATATTTCAACAAGGATCGGTGCCTGTCGCCGTAGCAGCAAAGGTATATGGGAAAGATGCTTCCTGGGTTCGGGCCGGTATCATTTCCGGCTGGCTGCCAATTGGTAAGGCTACACGGAACGGAAAACTGATTACGGATATGAAGGAGATGAATAGTAAGTACGGACGTATCAACTTCTATATTTCTCCGAAATTGTTGTATGAGGAAACCGGTTATGTGTGGAAAGGGGAACGAAAATGAGGAGGACGAAGATGAGCACAATGATACGCCCGGAATTATCCGAAAAAAACAAATACTGGATTGAAAGACATCGGTATTACGAACTGAAACATTTTTGCCTTCAGTATCCGATTTGGGAAAAAGCAATGGCGGAGTTGAACGGGTTGAGCCGACGTCCTGTCGATACTGTTATATTTTCAGGGGATATTGGGGATCCGACAGCTAAATGTGCAGAAGCAAGATTCTTTTATTCGGAACGGATGGGACTGATCGAAAAAGCGGCCGCCGAAACGGATGCCGAGTTAGGGAATTATATTCTGAAAGCTGTTACCCAGGGCGTTTCCTATGACTTTCTTAAGGCAAGGGAATACATACCGTGTTGTAAAGAGGTTTATTATGAATTGTACAGACGCTTTTTCTGGATTTTACACCAGATCAGAAAGTAGGATTACGCAATAAATACAAACTCTTTTATGAAAGGATTGAGCCAGCAATGGCTCTTTTCTTTTTTCAAAATTATATTTTTTCAAAGGAGGGGGTAATGACGTTTGGTAATTATTATTCTAAGTTGTATCATCATGGCATTAAAGGCCAGAAATGGGGTGTTAGAAACGGGCCGCCGTATCCGCTTGATAAATCAGGAAAGCATGATACAATAATAAAAGACGCGATTGCGTCAGGGGCGGTGTCAAAGAAAATTAACCGTGAAAAACAGTTACGCCATACGAAACATGGACATACGCCGGGAAGAAGTTATATTGATGGAGATTTGGAGTATGCGCAGAAATTAGTGGATAAATTGAGCGGGACAGGAGAAGCGTTGCTTGACGGAAACGGAAATTGGACACATAAAGAAAAAGTAATTGATCCACATATTATTGGAACACATGTTGATCCTATTACAAGAAAAGAAACAAAAACAAATAAAGCAACAATTATATATTCTAAAACGGGAACGCATATACATCCAAGACAGGAGGGTTAAAAATGGAATTGAAAATGTTTTATGGAAAGAAAGTTCGTATAATATCTATGAATGGAAAAAAATTTCAGGGTAAAGTTACTGATTACTTTTATCCAGAAGATAATGAACCAGAAATGGAAAGTATAGCTATTGATGATATTTTTAGCGGAAACGCTGTTGAATTTCCAGAGTCAGACATTAAATCCATCGAAATTATTTCATAAATTCTAAGACCGGAACACATATATATCCGAGAAAGGAAGAGAATAATGAAGATTAATCAGAAACTGGAAGGAAAAAAAGTCCGTTTGATAGACACGGACGAAGAGGTATTTGAGGCTAAAGTTACAGATTATATTTATCCGGAGGATAACGAGCCTGAAGGTATTGCAAGTATTATTATATGGGATAAATTAAAAAGGCGGTCAGTAGAGTTTCTTGAAACCGACATCAAGTCAATTGAAATCCTTCCATAAATTCAAAAACAGGAAGTCGTATTTATCCAAGAAAGGAGAAAAAGGTAATGGAGTTGTGGAAAATGCCAGGTAAGAAAGTACGAATAATGGATATAGATGAGGTAATATATGAGGGTATGGCTACAGATTATATTTATCCGGAGGATAACGAGCCTGAAGTAGAAGCTATTATTGTTGATTATCCTGTTAGATCAGACGGATATAAGTATGAATATCCTGTAGAATTTACTGCGCCGGAAATTAAATCCATCGAAATCATTTCATAGAAACCGAGATAGTCAGGAGATCAATTATTGATATTTGGAGTAATAAAAAAGAGAGCTGGGAACTCTCTTTCCGTACTGTTTATGAAACGACTTTAAAACGATCTTTTTGAGAATTATTGACAAGTTTTTTGTTGATGGCATCAGAGCGTTGATTGATCTCCTTTCTATATATAGTATATTGCATCAAAAAGTTTCCATATATAGTATACGCTTTTGTGGAGATATGCCAAGAAGTAGTTGCGTGACACGAAAGAGTCCTGAAAGGAGCTTTTTTTTTAAAATTATATTTTCAGACGAGAATAATAAGGCAACCAACTATCTTATGAAAGGAATGAAAAAATATGAAAGAAAAAACAAACAAAAAGGATTTACCGTTTCATCAGCGCCATCCGGATTTACCGTTGATTATATCTGTTTGCTCGGTAGTGTAAAATAAATTGTGTTTTTGGAAAGAAATGGCTCCTTTTTGGTAAGAATTAGGATATGAAAATTTTTATCGAAAAGGAGTATTTTTATGCCA
>JAAWJJ010000003.1 GCA_022796875.1 Eubacterium sp.
AAACCTCAGACAGTGAACTCGGGGGAATCCATTTCGCCCATTTTCCCGTAGATAAGGGATACTATAAAAATTCTTCCAATGTTTCCCTCTCTGGCAGCACAGCCTGGAAATCTGTCGGCAAAACGGAAGTTATGATAATATTTTTTATATCATCAACTTTTAGAAATTGCGAATAAAGCCGTTCCGTAAAGAAACGCTGAAACTGTCACAGGCTTTTCCCATCCCGTGAAAAGTTCCCAGTGCTGGCCGTGGTGATCGCAGGGTTTAAATTAAAGGATGCTTTTCTGTAAAATAAGTGGTATAATGTGCACGATAGTAATACACAATGTACCGGAAAAAAGAGAAACAGGTAATGAAAAAGCAATAAGTAATGAAAGAGCAATAAGCAATGAAAGAGTAATCAATAATGAAAGCGTTGGAACATTTAAAAACCGTCATGCACCATAAAAAACTGGTGCGTCAGGGCTGCTTTAAAGTCGGTTTATACAGGCAGGGTCTGTTTCATGATCTGTCAAAATTTTCGCCGACGGAATTTCTTGTCGGCTGCAAATATTATCAGGGCAACCGCAGTCCGAATAATGGAGAGAGGGAAGACAAAGGACTTTCCTATTCCTGGCTGCATCATAAAGGCAGAAATAAACACCATATGGAATACTGGATTGATTTCGGGTTGGGAACCGACCAGCCGGTCGTCGGCATGAAAATGCCGGTACGCTATGTCGTGGAAATGTTTTTTGACCGGGTAGCGGCGTCAAAAACCTATAACAAAGGGAATTATACGGACAGCTTACCTTTGAAGTACTATAATCTGGGGAAAAAGTATCATGTCATCCATCCCGAATCCAAAGAACTGTTGGAAAAAATGCTGACTATGCTTGCAGAAAAAGGAGAAGAAGAAACCTGTCAGTATATCAAAGAGGAAATATTAAAAAATGAATGACGATCTTTATCAAAAGGAAAATCCGACCGTTCCGAAAGAATGGCCGGACAGTTATTATGATGTGGAAGACATAGATTGCAGGTTGGAACTGCTGAAAAAACATATGGAGCAGACAGAAAGCACGCAGCAGGCAGAAAATGTCTGTCAGGAAAAAGAAGCCGACAAATTTCGGGAAAAGCTGTTTTTATCCCGTTATACGAAAAAGAACGGACAGTATGTGGACCGGTACGTTGCCGATATTTACCGTCTGCGTATGTTAGCGGCGGAACCTCCGGGGATGTTTGGTAAAAAGAGTGCCCGAAGGGAAGTAAATGAAATACTGGAAACGCTGTGCTGCGGCGGCGATATGGAAAGCGCGCCGGAAAAAGAACTGTATTTCCTGGAATTGAAACATGCGGTTCGTGTGTATATCGGGATCTGCAAACGGGATAAACAATATGGTTCCATTATTCTGGGCCAGGGAAGAAAGAAACCGACAGTAGTTCTTTCTAAAATAGTACAGGATTTTGAAAATATCACAAGGGGTCTTCCGACGAAGCTGCAGTTAGAGAAAAATACCTGCCGGAAAATGCAATATCTGAAAGAAGCGATAGCAGAAGCATTTCACGAAGAGGAGCCGAACGAAGATTATTGGTATCAATATTTACAGAAGTAAGGAGTTGTAGAAAAATGATAGATGGAAAGAAAGTGCTGTTCAGCGGCATGCAGGCAACCGGCAATCTGACGCTGGGAAATTATCTGGGCGCGTTGAATAACTGGATTACGCTCAGCGACGAATACGAATGTTTTTATAGCGTGGTTGACCTGCATTCCATTACGGTTCGCCAGGAGCCGTCGGAACTGCGTAAAAGAGCCAGAAACCTGCTGACGCTATATATTGCGGCGGGATTGGATCCGGAGAAAAACTGTATTTATTATCAGTCGCATGTGTCCGGCCATGCGGAATTGTCCTGGATTTTAAATTGTTTTACTTATATGGGGGAATTAAACCGCATGACGCAGTTTAAAGATAAAGCGGCAAAACATGCGGACAATATCAATGCCGGCCTGTTTACTTATCCGGTACTGATGGCCTCGGATATTCTGCTTTATCAGGCGGACGTCGTTCCGGTCGGAGTGGACCAGATGCAGCATCTGGAGATTACGCGGGATATTGCGCAGAGATTTAACGCGATTTACGGAGATGTCTTTACGGTCCCGGAAGCATACTTCGGAAAAGCGGGCCGAAAAATCATGAGCCTGCAAAATCCGGAGAAAAAGATGTCTAAATCGGATGAAAATGTGAACGCAAGCATTTATCTGATGGACGATACCGATACGGTAATCCGGAAATTCAAACGGGCCGTTACCGATTCGGAAGGACAGATTGCATACCGCGACGAACAGCCGGGGATTAAAAATCTGTTGGATATTTACTGCGCCTGTACCAATAAGGAACCGGAAGAAGCCGTCAATGAGTTTTCCGGAAAAGGTTACGGGGAGTTGAAGATGGCGGTCGGGGAAACCGTAGCGAACGTATTAGCGCCGGTTCAGACCCGTTTTGCGGAACTTTCCAAAGATAAGCAGTATATTGACGGCGTCATCAAAAATAATGCGCAAAAGGCCAATTATTACGCGGCAAAGACACTGCGGAAAGTGCAGCGCAAAGTAGGTTTTCCGGACAGGATACGGTAACAAAACCTAAAGTCCCATGACAGAAGCTATGTCTTCCGGTAACTGGGCTTTAAATTGCATTTCTTTTTTGGTCAGCGGATGTGTAAAAGCAACCGTTGAGGAATGAAGCGCCACTCTTTGAATATGGGAGAAATCTGGGTGGTACAGATAATCCCCAATGAGCGGATAGCCAATATACTTCATATGAACACGAATTTGATGGGTACGCCCGGTTTCCAACGTAAGACGGACAAGGGTGTGCCCGTTTTTTGTGTAGACCGCATGATAATGGGTAACGGCGGGCACTCCGTGCGCAAAGGATACCTGCCTTGTAATCGCAGAGCCGTCTTCTCTGGCAATCGGCGCCCGGATGGTTCCGTTTCCGGTCAGCGTACCAGCAACGACAGCCAGATAAGTACGCCGTATCTGATGCATTGCCGCCGCCTGATAGAGCAGACAGCTCGAAAACGGATTTTTGGCAATGACCGTAAGACCTGTCGTCTGACGGTCCAGCCGGTTGATACAACGAAAAACAAAATCTTCTCCTTTTTCTTTGTAATAGTAAGAAAGAGCGTTTGCCAAAGTGTTTTCATAGTTGTGAAGCGACGGATGTATCGGCATATCCGCCGGTTTGTTTACAATCAGCAGGTCTTCGTCTTCATAAATCCGTCCAAAAGGCAGCTTTATCGGACAGACCTGTTCGGAAGCCTGCGTTTCTTCAATAGTAAGGACAAGCGTATCCCCGGTGGATAACCGGTCACTGGAATAAGTCCATATATTATTTTTCAAAATTCCGTACGGCGTTTTTTTTAATGCCGTGCGGACACCTTTGGAAAAACCGCATTTGCATAGAAAATCATGGACCGTGCATCCGTCGTCCTCCGTATGGATGGAAAAAGTGAGCGTTCGTTTCATAAATTCCTCCTGAATTGAAAGTTTCCTGTAAGCTGTCATACTGACATTAAGAATAGCAGATTATAAATCGGACAGCAATAAAAAAAATGGGAAAGGCACTTTCATGGCACGTGTTACATAAAATATATTAAATCTGCTAAGAGAGGTATTTTTGAGTTGAAGACCTTTCCACCGCCTTTCGATGTCGCAGAAGAAAGCAGCTATTTGCGGAAAATGAGTAATGGGGATGTCGCAGCCCGCAATCAGTTGATTATCCGGAATATGAGATTGGTCGCACATATTGCAAAGAAATATCAGAATACAAATGAGGAAATGGATGAGCTGATTTCTATCGGCACGATCGGTCTGATCAAAGCCGTCAATACATACGACGGGAAAAAAGGAAGCCGGCTCGTCACGTATGCGGCACGGTGTATTGATAACGAACTGCTGATGTATATGCGGGCAAAGAAAAAGATTTCCAGAGAAGTATCCCTTTATGAGCCGATCGGAACGGATAAAGAAGGAAACCAAATACAGCTTGTGGATATTGTAGAGAGCAATGGCAGCGAAGTATTTGAAGAAGTATATCTGAAGAAGAACGTCCGCCTGCTTTACCGGGTTTTGCCGGAACTTCTGACAAAAAGAGAACAGGAGATCATAAAAGCACGATACGGGCTGTATAATAAAAAACCGGTGACACAGAGGGAAATTGCTAAAAAACTCGGGATATCCAGATCCTATGTCAGCAGGATTGAGAAAAAAGCAATTGAGAAACTAAGAAACAGTTTTGTTTCACAGTAAATCATAATATTTAAAAATTTTCTACGGATGAGTTCAAAAAAATTGAAAAAAGATGGAGTTTGTGTTATCCTTAAACCATCTTTTTTCAAATTATCTTAAAGTCAGATTCTGACAGTTACCCGGAATGGGAGGAAAAATTGTACAGTGTAGTAAACGCTGCTGTTATAAAAGGGATAGAAAGCATCCCGGTTCAGGTAGAAGCCGACGTATCCGAAGGAATGCCCGTCTTTGAGATGGTCGGTTTTTTGTCGGCGGAAGTAAAAGAGGCAAAAGAAAGGGTGCGTATTGCGTTAAAAAATTCCGGTTTTGCCCTGCCGCCAAAACGGATTACGATCAATCTGACCCCGGCGGATATCAAAAAATCGGGCACGGCATTTGATCTGCCGATCGCATTTGCCTTATTATGCGCAATGAAAGTGCTGCCGACCGATATTTTCAAACAGACGATGGCAGCCGGAGAAATCGGATTAAACGGCAATATTCTGCCGATCCGGGGAATGTTGCCGATTGTGGAAATGGCGAGGAAAATGGGAATGAAAAAGTGCCTGGTTCCGGACGGGAACCAAAAAGAAGCTTCGCTGATTTCCGGAATAGAGATCGTACCGTTATGTAATATAGAAAACAGCATAAAATTATTAAAAGGGGATCAGAATATCGCTGCTTTCCCAGAGAAAAAAACGGAGCGAAGTGAACCGGAGAAAAATACCGTGGATTTTTCCGAAATCAACGGGCAGGAAGTACTAAAAAGAGCCTGTGAGATTGCGGTATCCGGGATGCATAATTTGCTGATGATCGGGCCTCCGGGCGCGGGAAAAACGATGGCGGCCAAAAGAATCCCCACGATATTACCGCCGTTGAACGAAAAAGAACAGATGGAACTGTCCAAAATATACAGCGTATGCGGGCTGCTGGACCCGGCGGGCGGGCTGTTAAACGACAGGCCGTGCCGGATGCCGCACCATACAATTACCCCGCAGGCGCTGGCTGGAGGCGGCGTTTCCCCGAAACCGGGAGAAATCTCGCTGGCACATGCCGGTGTTTTATTTCTGGACGAGCTGCCGGAATTTAAAAAAGCCACGTTGGAGATTTTGCGCCAGCCGTTGGAGGACAAGCAGATCCGCTTGGTACGGATGTCTGGAATTTTTGAGTTCCCGAGTGATTTCATACTGGTTGCTGCCATGAACCCATGCAAATGCGGTTTTTATCCGGACCGGAACAAATGCCGCTGCAGCGATCTGTCGATTCGCCGTTATTTATCCGGGATCAGCCAGCCGCTGCTGGACC
This sequence comes from Eubacterium sp., assembly GCA_022796875.1. Classification (GTDB taxonomy): domain Bacteria; phylum Bacillota; class Clostridia; order Lachnospirales; family Lachnospiraceae; genus JAAWJJ01. The sequence goes on from JAAWJJ010000003.1 coordinate 5,576, forward strand.
GGATTGATATTTGTGTGGAGGCGCCCCGGCTGGCTTATGAGGAACTGACGAAAAGCAAAAAGAACGAAAGTTCCGCCGAAATCCGAGCGCGGGTGCTGGCGGCGCAGCAAATACAAAAAGAACGGTATAACGAGGAAGAGTTTGATTATAACGCGCAGATTCCGTCCTCTAAAATAAAGAAATACTGCAAATTAACGCCGAAACTGCAGGAATATATGAAACGTATTTTTTTGCGGCTGGACTTAAGCGCAAGGGCTTATTATAAAATATTAAAAGTAGCGCGCACGATCGCGGACCTGGAACAGAGTACGGAAATAAAATCCGCTCATTTAACGGAAGCGGTCTGTTATCGGAGCATTGATAAGAAATTTTGGGAGAATGACGCATATGATTTATAAATACTGGCTTGCAAACATACAAAAACTGAATAAATCAACATTAAAAGATTTGCTGGAAGCGGCAGGTTCCGCAGAAACAATTTATCGTCTGAAACGAAAGGAACTGCTGCAGGCGGCACGATGGCAGGAAGATCAGCTTGACTGGTTTTTACAGTACAAAAAAAGCTGGGATCTGCAAAAAGAATGGGAAAAATTCCAAAAAAGCGGCATGTCTTTGGTTACGTTGGAACAGGAAGAATATCCGGCGCGTCTGCGGGAAATATACGACGCGCCGTACGGGGTGTTTTATTATGGCAGCCTGCAGGTGTTCCAGGGAAAAACAGCCGGGATCGTCGGCGCTAGGAAATGTTCGGAATATGGGAAGCACATGGCAGAGGAACTGGCCGGAAACCTGTCGGCGGCAGGTATTTCCGTAGTCAGCGGTATGGCGGAAGGAATTGACGCTGCCGCACATATCGGCACAATAAAGGCGGAAGGGGATACGGCGGCGGTTTTGGGATGCGGGGCGAATATCTGTTATCCGGCCAAAAACAGGAAACTGTATGATAACATTCGGTTAAACGGCTGCGTCCTGTCCGAATTCCCGCCCGGCGAACCGCCGCTTGCCTGGCATTTTCCGGCACGGAACCGTATCATCAGCGCGTTGTGCGATATACTGATCGTCGTAGAAGCAAGGGAGAGAAGCGGTTCTTTGATTACCGCGGATTTTGCCCTGGAGCAGGGGAAAGACGTGTATGCCGTACCCGGCAGGGCGACGGACGACTTAAGCAGAGGATGCAACGAACTGATACGACAGGGAGCGGGAATTATTACCGGAAGTTCCTCTTTTCCGGAAGAACTTCAAACCTGTGAAAATTTGTCTTTTGGCCAGACGTCTTTTAAATTACCACTTGAAAAAGATGAAATGTTGTTGTATAGTTGTTTCGATTTGTATCCGAAAGGCCTGGAAGAAATATTGTTCGAAACTCCGTTTTCCTGTACGGAACTTCCGGAGCTTATCATATCGCTTCAGTCCAAAGGATATATTAAGGAAGTCTTTAAAAATCAATATATAAAAAGTAAATAGGAGCATACAATGGCGAAGTATCTTGTTATCGTGGAATCACCGGCAAAAGTGAAAACGATCAAAAAATTTTTGGGAAAAAATTATGAAGTGACAGCATCAAACGGTCATGTGCGCGATCTGCCAAAAAGCCAGATGGGGATTGATATCGAAAATGATTTTGATATCAAATATATTACGATTCGCGGAAAAGGAGATATACTGGCGAAACTCAGAAAAGAAGTAAAAAAAGCAGATAAAGTATATCTGGCGACCGACCCGGACCGCGAAGGGGAAGCGATTTCCTGGCATCTGGCCAACGCCTTAAAATTAGAAGGAAAAAAGGTTGCAAGGATCAGCTTTAATGAAATTACAAAAAACGCGGTGAAAGCCTCTTTGAAGTCGCCGCGGGAAATCGATATGGACCTTGTGGACGCACAGCAGACCCGTCGGGTATTGGATCGGCTCGTAGGATATAAGATCAGCCCGGTATTATGGGCAAAGGTAAAACGCGGACTGTCTGCAGGACGGGTACAGTCTGTCGCGCTGCGTATTATTTGCGACCGGGAGGAAGAGATCAACGCTTTTATTCCGGAAGAATACTGGACGTTAGACGCATTATTTGACGTAGAAGGGGAGAAAAAGCCTTTAACCGCCCATTTTTATGGGACGAATGAAAAAAAGCTGAACGTTACCTGTAAAGAGCAGGCGGACAAAATCTGTGAAGAAGCTTCGGCATGCATTCCGAAAGTGACAGAAGTAAAAAAAGGGGAACGGACCAAAAAACAACCGCTGCCGTTTACGACGAGTACCTTACAGCAGGAGGCTTCGAAACGCCTGAATTTTTCCACCCAGAAAACGATGCGCCTGGCGCAGCAGCTTTATGAAGGCATTGATATTAAAGGAAACGGGACGGTTGGCCTGATCACCTATCTGCGTACCGATTCCGTACGTATTTCACAGGAAGCGGGTGAGCGGGCTGCCGAATATATCAAAGACGCATACGGAGAGGCTTATGTTAATAAAGATTTGTCCGGGGCGAAAGCGTCTTCCGGCAAAATACAGGACGCGCATGAGGCGATCCGTCCGTCCGATATTACAAGAACTCCGGCCATGGTAAAGGAATCCCTGTCCAGAGATCTGTTCCGGCTCTATCAGTTGATCTGGAACCGATTTACAGCCAGCCGTATGACGCCGGCCGTCTATGAAACGACTTCCGTTAAGATTAATATGGGAGAGTATGTTTTTACGGTGTCGGCTTCCAAAGTCCGTTTTGAAGGATTTCTGTCCGTCTACAGCATGGAAGAAGATGAAAAATCGGGGAAAAACGTCATGTTAAACGGACTGGAAAAAGATTCCCGCCTGTCGTTAAACGATATGGAAAAGAAACAGCATTTTACCCAGCCGCCGGCGCATTATACCGAAGCTTCCCTCGTAAAAACGCTGGAAGAACTCGGGATTGGACGTCCGAGTACGTATGCGCCGACGATTACGACGCTTTTAAGCAGAAGATACGTCGTAAAAGAAAACAAATGCCTGTATGTCACGGAACTTGGAGAAGTCGTAAATTCGATCATGAAAGAAGCGTTCGGGACGATTGTGGACGAACGGTTCACGGCAAATATGGAATCGCTGTTGGATAATATAGAAGAGGGTTCCGTAAACTGGAAGACTGTCGTCCGGAATTTTTATCCGGATCTGGAAACAGCCGTGGAAGCCGCGGAAAAAGATCTGGAAAAAGTCAATATTGAAGATGAGAAAACAGATGTGCTCTGCGAAGAATGTGGCCGCAACCTGGTTATAAAATACGGTCCGCACGGCAGGTTCCTGGCCTGTCCGGGATTTCCGGAATGTCGGAATACAAAACCTTATTACGAAAAAACCGGGGTAAAATGCCCGCAATGCGGAGCGGAGGTCGTACTGAAAAAAACGAAAAAGGGCAGAAAGTACTACGGCTGCGAGAAAAATCCGGACTGCGACTTTATGTCCTGGCAAAAGCCGTCGTCTGTCAAATGCCCGGACTGCGGCAGTTATACGGTTGAAAAGGGAAATAAACTCGTCTGCGCCAATGAAAACTGCAAAAAAGTGGTTGCAAAAGAAGCGGCACTATGAACACAAAAAAAGCACAAATCGGACACAAAATGGACACAAACTACTGGACAAAACACACATTCTTTGCTACACTTATTTTATTGATTGATTCATTATAATATTTATCAAGGAAGGTGGAATGAATGATGGGTACATCAGAGAAACAAAAAACAGGCATAAAGTCACATTTGCTGAAACTTTTGCTGGCGGCGGCGTTCGTATTTAGCCTTACAATCCTCGGGGGAGGGCATAATGAAGATGTCCAGGCGGCAACAAAGGCAACGGTAAAACAGGTAGATGACGGAGCGACATACGCAACTATCAGATTTAATATTACAAGAGGTGAGGATATTTCTTATCGTATGTCTTTGTCCAAGTCAGGACTTACCAATGCGCAGGCGAGAGTGATCGGGAAAGCCAATGATACTGCAGATACCGAGGTAGATATTCCTAATTTATCAGCAGGCAGTTCTTATTGGATCCAGATTGGCAGCCAATCTGGAAACGATGCTTCTATCACATGGAGTGATCCATTTGAAATCGTAACATGTCCAAATATCACTCCGACAAATTTGAAACAGACAAAAGCGCAAAAAACTTCAATCAATGTTTCCTGGAAAGCGTCCAGCGGTGCCAATATGTATGCGGTAAGTACATGTAAGGCGGGGGAAACAAAGTGGAGTAAAGATACAAATGTAACAAAAACAAATGCGGCTTTTACCAGATTAAAGCAGGGCGCAGGATATCGTGTAGCAGTATGGCCGGCAAGACAGAGTTCTACAGCAGGTTCTGACGGAAAGAAATATATTGCCTATTCTTACAATTCTAATATAGCATATTCAACAAAGTATTATCCGACAATTGCAAAGAAACCAAGCGCTCCGGTTCTTACTGCCGGTTATAGACAGACAGGTAAAGCGAATGTCGGAGTAAAACCGCAGAATTATGTAACTGGATATCAATTCCAGATATATGATATGAGCACAAAGAAAGTTGTGGCTACGACAAAATCAACAAGTTACAGAAAAACGATCAGTTCTTCTAAATTAAAAAAGAACCATGTATATAAAGTCAGAGTACGTAGTTATGTTGTAAATACCAACTACCATAGCGAGTGGTCTTCTTATTCCTACTTTGCATCACAGAAAAAAGGAACTCTTCGTGCAAGCTGGGCAGTGAATGGTATAAAATTATCCTGGAATAAAGTAGGCGGCGCAAGAAAATATGAAGTATATGTATCGACTACGAGAGATGGAAAATACAAAAAAGCTGCTACAACTACAAAAAGGTCTTATACAATAACAAAATATGGGAAATCACCATTACAGTCAGGGAGAAGATATTATTATTATGTTGCTCCGGTAACAAAAGATGGTAAAAAGTATTATAGTACGAATAAAAATATGTACTATACATGGTCGGCTATTTATTATAGATAGTAACTATCAGGTGGTTTGAGAGTACATAATGTTTTAAAAATTGCCTTGCAGGAGATATATTCCCTGCAAGGCAGTTTTTTGTCTGCAAGGTATAAGTAAAGCTGTTATAATTCACCCTGCTTACATATGTCTGCAAACGTAAGAAAAACTTATAAAGCAAGCTTTCTAATTATTGGGATTTTTTCTTGTTATTAGGATTTCAGAGAAAAGGAGTAATGAATGAATGTAAAAGATTTTAGTTTTGATCTTCCGCAGGAACTGATTGCGCAGGATCCGCTGGAAGACCGGTCGTCCTCCAGAATGTTGGTACTGGACCGGAAGACGGGAGAGATTACGCACCGTGTTTTCCGAGAGGTAAAAGAATATTTAAAACCGAATGATTGTCTGGTCATCAATAATACGAAAGTGATTCCGGCGCGCCTGTATGGCATCAAGAAAGACACGCAGGCTCATATAGAGGTTCTTTTGCTGAAACGAAAGGAAAATGATATCTGGGAAACATTGGTAAAACCGGGAAAAAAGGCAAAGCCGGGAACGGAACTCGTTTTTGGGGAGGACAAACTGGCCGGAAAGATACTTTCAATCGGAGAAGAGGGGAATCGCTTTATTCAGTTTTCTTATGAGGGGATTTTTGAAGAGATTCTGGATGAACTGGGGCAGATGCCTCTGCCGCCGTACATCACGCACCGGTTAAAGGATAAAAACCGATATCAGACCGTATATGCGAAGTATGACGGTTCCGCGGCCGCTCCGACTGCAGGGCTACATTTCACGCCGGAGTTATTGGAAGAACTCCGCAATTTGGGAATCAGGGTTGCGGAAGTGACGCTTCATGTCGGTTTGGGAACGTTCCGGCCGGTAAAAGTGGAAAATATTACGGAACATCATATGCATTCCGAGTTTTACATGATTGATGAAAAAGCTGCGGAAATTATCAATTCCACGCGAAAACAGGGTGGGAGGATTATCTGCGTCGGTACGACCAGCTGCCGGACTCTGGAGTCTGCCGCTGATGAAAACGGCAGCATAAAATCCTGTTCCGGCTGGACTGAAATCTTTATTTATCCCGGATATCGCTTTAAAACCATGGATGGCCTGATTACGAATTTCCATCTGCCGGAATCTACGCTGCTGATGCTGGTGTCCGCTTTTGCGGGCCGGGAAAAGGTACTGAAAGCTTATGAAGAAGCCGTAAAGGAAAGGTATCGATTTTTTAGTTTTGGGGATGCAATGCTCGTGGTATGAGTAAAAATTTTTTTGGGTGGCGGGAAACCCGCGAAAACGCAGTATTACTGGGATTTTGTGGGTTTTTTGGAAATGTTGTATGCCCAAAGTTTAAAGGTTTTGCTGAAAACCGTTTTTGTTTTTTGCTTGCAAGAGTTCCAAAAATGGAGTATTCTAATTACAAGTTTATGGCCACATCAGGAGGAATTGCATATGATTGAAGCAACGAGTTGTGGTGGTGTGGTAATTTTCCGCGGCAAGATTCTTGTCCTTTATAAGAATTACAAAAGCAAATATGAAGGATGGGTATTACCAAAGGGCACGGTTGAAGAGGGGGAAGAATACAAAGAAACAGCAGCGAGAGAAGTACTTGAAGAAACCAATGTAAATGCTACGATTATCAAATATATCGGAAAAAGCCATTACAGTTTTTCCATACCGGGAGATGTCGTTGAAAAAAGTGTCCATTGGTATTTAATGCGGGCTGACAGTTATTACAGTAAACCACAACGGGAAGAGTACTTTATTGATTCAGGATACTATAAGTTTCATGAAGCGTATCATTTACTGAAATTTACGAATGAAAAACAGATTTTGGAGAAAGCTTATAATGAATACCTTGATCTGAAACGCAGTAACTTATGGGGAAATCACAAATACTATTGATCAGCAAAGGCTCATCGCCGGATAAAAATCCAGAAAATATCCGGCGGTTATCCTGTATTTTGGGAGGCATGGCATGTATTGGAAAAAAGGACTGTACACAAAAGAGATCCCGGGACATAAGATAAAAAATACAATTTCAAAGATCAGGGCAGGGAAAGGAGTTCCGCATATTTATGTCATTGCTATAGCGCCGGATTCAGAAGGACTAATGGAAATCATCCCTTCTTTTGTTTTATGCCAGAGGGATTATCCGAAGAGTCAGTTGAAAATCATTGGCCTGGCCCGTCACAAAAGAAATGCCTGTACTCTGGTATGCCATCTGATCGGTAAAATTTTTGAAGAAACAAATACGGTAAATGTAAAAGAATATTTTGCAGACGCTGTATTTTCTGCGTGAGGGCGGACAAAATGTTTGGAGTAACCATAGTAGGACAGATCATTGCCTGTTGCCTGTCCGTAATAGTGATCCTTTTGCTTCTGATTCTTTTTCTGCCGGTACGGTATCGGGCAGACGGCAAATTTGACGAAACGTTTCATATGAAAGCGACATTTTTGTGGCTGATGCGGTTTTGCGGGTTGACAATTTTGGTAAAAGACAAAAAAATAACGGTCAGATTCCATATTTTAAGACGCAGAAAAATACTTTACCGCAGCGGAGCCAGAAAAAAAACGGAAGTTCAGGAAACGAAAACAGAGGAAGAACAGAACGAAGAGGAAGAGCCTCTTGTAAAAACATTTTTACAGACCGGAAAAAGCGTCGCCGCTTTTCTGAAAGAAAAAGACAATCGAAAACTAATAAAAACCATATTGAGGAAATTAAAATATTTATGGAAACATGTATTTCCGCAGGAAATCAAAACGCGCCTGAGTTTTTCTCTGGGGGAGCCGGATCATACCGGAAAGCTGGTCGGGGGAATCAGTATGCTGCCGTTTATTTATCAGTATGATTTTGGCCTGTATCCTGATTTTGAGGCCGAGAAAGCATATATACGCGGCACGTTCCATATAAAAGGGAATATCAGGCTGGTCCATGTTGCAATCGTAGCGGTCAGTCTATTAAGTAATAAAAAAATAAGACAACTCACAAAAGCCATAAGGAGGAAATCAAATGAGTGAAACAAGCCTGTTTGGCAATACAGTAGAATCTTTAATGGATGGCATGAACGGAATGCTGGCAACAAAAACAGTAGTCGGAGAGCCGATCCGCATAGGGGAAACGATCATTCTTCCGCTTGTCGACGTGTCTTTTGGAGTCGGCGCCGGATTTTTCCAGAATGAAAAGAAAAACAGCGGCGGCGGCGGCCTGGGCGGAAAAATGTCGCCAAGCGCAGTACTGGTAATCCAGAACGGCACGACAAAAATGGTTAGCGTAAAAAATCAGGACGGCATTTCCAAACTGATTGATATGATACCGGATTTTGTGAATAAGATTTTAAACAAAAAAGAAACAAAAGAAGAACAGGAAGCAAAAGCAGAAGCGGCAGTGGAAATGCAGGAAATGCTTTCGGAAGCGGTTAAAGGAACAACGGAAGAAGCCGATAAAGAGGAAACGACAGGAGAGGCCGGAAAATAAGAAACTGTCTGAAAAGATACATTTTTAAGCAAACAGGGCATATGCTATAGTAAGCATATGCCTTTGGTCGTTTGAATATGAAAAATTTGATCGGAATGCTGCTGATCGCAGTGGGGGCAGGAATGTTGTTTATGTTGATCCTCCCCAATGATTTTCTGGGGTTTCTGTTTGCCTGCGTTTTTATTTGTCTGGGTTGTCAGCTATTCCGGGGGAAATGTTAAAATACTTTTCCCCCGGAATTGTGCTGGCATCTGATTATGTGAATATATACATATCAGTGAAGAGCGTCTGAAAACGGGCGCTTTTTTTACTTTCTGTCCAAAGAAATGAAACATTTTGTTCTTGTGATTCGTATATCAGATAGAGGGGGAATGGAAGTACAGAAAAAATTTTATCGGAAAAGAATTTTGAACAATTAAAAAACAGTATCCAATTACCGGAAACCTCTAAGGAGAAGCTATACCATATTGATTCCAATTCCAACCATACAACATGTGGGAAAAAAATCGTTCTGTCAAATATACTTATTGTTGTCATAATATGTGCAATTCTGATACCAACTACAATATTTGCTTCAAATCTGGCGCTTCGCATCATGAAGCAGAAAGTTGACAAAAATGTAAATATGACAGAACAGGAACTGGAACAGTTGTATAAGGAATTAAAGGAGCAGGGATATTCTGATGATCAAATTCTTGAATTAAGCAGCTTGAGAGTTAATGATTCCGGATTGACCTACGGTCCGGAATGTATGTCCCCGAATTTGATATTGGTTACTTCTGACCAGGGCGACGACGGTTATGTTTACCGTGAGGATTTTTATTACGGAACCGATTTTTCTACTCCGGAAGAAGCGCTCGCCTGGCAGGAGGAATTTTACAGCAAATATCCGAACGGTTACAGTATTAATGTATATGAATGTGATGGGAAAACAATGATTGGAACTTTTACGTTCCAGCGAGGGAGGGAAGTAAAATAAAACTGCTGTCATGAATATAAAAAGCTGTTACATATCAACAATTCATTGAATGTAGCAGCTTTTCTTTTTCCATTTTAAACTCATCCTAAAAACTATGCGCGTTCTACTTTATTGGAACGCAGGCAGGAAGTACAAACATATAATCTCTTTGGTGTTCCGTTAACTTTGCATCTTACGGATTTGATGTTTGATTTCCACATTCTTCTTGTTTTTCTATGAGAATGGCTCACATTGTTCCCGAAATGAGCGCCTTTTCCACAAATAGCACATTTTGCCATGTCAGCACCTCCTTATACTCTCACTAAACCAGATCACACTGTAACTTTCATTGTAACTTTGCAATTCAGGTTCACAACATAAACTATTCTAACAGAATATGTTTTATAATGCAAGCAGAAAATTCTTTTATTTTCAAAAAATATTGTTTCTTTTTTATCGAAAAGAGGTTATAATAACACATATACATACAATCAAAAGTGCGGACAACGAAATTGGGAGTGAGCGAAGCGCGCTTTTGTTTTTGTTATGGAATCGAAGCGCATATGCTTCCGGAAAAATGAATGGGGGTAAATATTTATGAATACCAGCGGTGAATTGGCTACAAAATACGGAAAAATATATGTAGATACAGAAGTAATTGCGACCTATGCCGGTTCCGTAGCTGTGGAATGTTTCGGCATTGTCGGCATGGCGGCTGTAAATATGAAAGATGGCATTGTAAAATTATTGAAAAAAGATTATTTGCATCATGGAATCAATGTGATCGTATCAAAAAATAAGATTACGCTGGATTTTCATGTTATCGTATCTTACGGAGTAAGCATCAATACGGTAACCGAAAATCTGATCAACACCGTGAAATACCAGGTAGAAGAGTTTACCGGTATGGAGATTGAAAAAATTAATATTTTCGTTGAAGGTGTAAGAGTAATCGACTAAGGAGGAGTCAGTTGTGGAAATAAATACGGTTGATGCATCGATGGTATCTAAAATGTTTCTGGCCGGTGCAAAAAATCTGGACGACAAAAAAGAGTGGATCAATGAATTAAACGTTTTTCCGGTTCCGGACGGAGATACCGGGACAAATATGTCGATGACGATTATGTCGGCGGCAAAAGAAGTAGCGGCGATGGAATCGCCGGATATGGCGAATATTGCAAAAGTGATTTCTTCGGGAACTTTACGGGGTGCGCGCGGAAATTCCGGCGTTATCCTTTCCCAGCTGTTTCGCGGTTTTACAAAAGTAATCACGCATTACGACACGCTGGATGTCACAATTTTGTCCGAAGCGGCGACAAAAGCCGTGGAAACCGCATACAAAGCGGTTATGAAGCCGAAAGAGGGCACGATTCTGACCGTTGCCAGAGGAGCGGCGGACAAGGCGGCGGAGCTGGCGCTGGAAACCGATAATATCGTGTATTTTATGGAGGAAGTCTTAAAAGAAGCCAAACTGGTTCTGGCAAAAACACCAGATATGCTTCCGGTATTAAAGCAGGCCGGCGTAGTAGATTCTGGCGGGCAGGGACTGGTGGAAGTACTAAACGGTGCCTATCGTGCATTAATCGGCAAGGAAGCGGATTTTGAAATCGAGTCGTCGGATGTAAATGTCCGTATTGTAAAGACAACGGCCGAAACCGAGGCGGAAATCAAATTCGGATATTGTACGGAGTTCATTATTGTATTAAATCATCCGGCGACTTTGAAAACGGAAAATGAATTAAAAGAATACCTGGAATCCATGGGAGATTCCATTGTCGTCGTTGCGGATGACGAGATCATAAAGATCCATGTCCACACGAACGATCCTGGACTTGTGCTCCAGAAAGCGCTGACGCTTGGTTCCTTAAGCAGGATAAAAATTGACAACATGCGGGAAGAACATCAGGAAAAACTGATCAAAGAGTCGGAAAAGCTGGCAAAAGAGCAGGCTGCGGAGCGCGAAAAGGAACGAATGGAACATTCCGAAAACAGTGAAAGCAAAAATAGCGGAAGCCAGCCAGGTTCCGAAAGACAATTGTCAGTGCTGGAAACATCAGCCGGGGAAACGGACGAAAGCGCAGTAAAGCTGCAGGCAGCGCAGGAAACGGCATCTGAAAATAACGATGAAACGGCCATATCCGGAGAACGGAAAAAATATGGCTTTATTTCCGTGTCCGTCGGTGACGGAATCAATGAAATATTAAGAGGCCTTGGAGTCGATTATATTATAGAGGGCGGCCAGACCATGAATCCAAGTACGGAGGATATCCTGCAGGCGATTGAGAAAGTCAACGCGCAGACGATTTTTATCCTGCCGAATAATTCCAATATTATCCTGGCGGCAAATCAGGCGGTAAACCTGTGCGATGATAAAGAAATCATCGTGATTCCGACAAAAAATATTCCGCAGGGAATCGTTGCACTGATCAACTGTATTCCGGAGCAGTCTGCAAAAGAAAACGCAGACCGCATGAAAGAGGAGATCCAGCTTGTAAAGACCGGTATGGTTACATACGCGGTCCGGGATACCACTATTGACGGAAAAGAGATCAAAGAGAACGATTATATGGGAATCGGAGATTCCACGATTCTGTCGGTCGGACAGGATATGGAACAGACGACCCTTGATATGGTTGCCGAACTGGTAGACGAAGACGTGGCGTTACTCAGTATTTATTACGGGGAGGATATAGACAAAGCTTCTGCGGAAGCGTTTGCAGCGAAGTTGGAAGAACTGTACCCGGAATGTGAAATTGAAGTAAACTACGGCGGGCAGCCGATCTATTACTATTTGATTTCGGTAGAATAATTATGGAACTTCATTCTGAAATAACACAAATCAAGGGAATCGGGGAAAAAACGAATAAAGCGTTTCAGTCTATAGGAGTATATACAGTTTCTGATATACTCCTGTATTTTCCCCGGAAGTACGAAAAGTTTGAGCTTCCGATGCGCCTGCCGGATGTAATCGCCCGGATACAGTCCGAAGAAACGCAGGATTTTGCCGGCAACCCGGCGGTGTATGTGAAAATACAGGGGAAGCAGATCTTTCAAAAAAACGGCAGGATATCGGTAACGATTTATAAACATCAGGAGAACGGAGTTACATTGGAGTGTGTCTGGTATCGTATGCCGTATGTACGGTCCATGCTGCACTCCGGCGAAGAATTTATTCTGCACGGAAAGATAGAAAAAAAGGGCGCCGGCTGGCAGATGAACCAGCCGGAAATTTATACGCTTGATAAATACGACCTGAAATCGGGAAACTATATGCCGGTGTATACATTGACAAAAGGACTGACGCAAAACCTGATGCAGAAAACCGTACGAACCTGCCTGGAAACGCTGTCGCCTTCCCGGGAATTTCTGCCGGAAGAAATACGCAGCAGGAACCAGTTGTCCGAATATAATTACGCAATCCGGCAAATCCATTTTCCGGATTCGCTGGAACATATTAAACTGGCGATGAACCGTCTGTCTTTTGACGAATTTTTCTTTTTTATCCTGTCAATGAAAATCAGCCATAAAGATCTGCAGGCGAAAAAGAACGGCTTTTTTATTAAGGATACCGGAACGGCAAAGGCAGTGCAGGAAAAACTTCCCTATCAATTGACGGGAGCACAGCAGGCGGCGCTTTCACAGATACTTTCCGACCTGCGGTCCGAAGTCGTTATGCAGCGTCTGGTCCAGGGCGATGTCGGTTCCGGAAAAACGATCGTTGCTTTTCTGACTATGCTGGAAGTGGCGGCAAACGGTTATCAGTCCGCCCTTATGGCGCCGACGGAAGTGCTGGCCAGACAGCATTATCTGAATTTTCTGGACATGAAAGACACATACGGGTTGGACTGGTTAAAGATTATCTATTTATCCGGTTCGATGAAAGCGCGGGAAAAGCGCAGCGCTTACGAAAAAATGCAGCTGTATGACAACGCCATGGTGATCGGTACCCATGCGCTGATTCAGGCGCAGGCAGAATATTCCAATCTGGCGCTTGTGATTACCGACGAGCAGCATCGTTTCGGAGTTAATCAACGGGAAATGTTTGCCGGCAAAGGAGCGTTCCCGCATGTGCTGGTCATGAGCGCAACGCCGATTCCGCGGACTCTGGCTATTATTATGTATGGGGAACTGGATATTACGGTAATTGATGAAGTTCCGGCCAAAAGGCTGCCGGTCAAAAACTGCGTTATTGATGAAAGCTACCGCGATAAGGCTTATCAGTTTATCGAAAAAGAAATTTCTCTGGGGCATCAGTGTTACATTGTTTGTCCTCTGGTAGACAAGTCAGAAAATATGGAAGTGGAAGACGTTACCGGATATACGGAAAAACTGGCTCAGTATTTCGAGGGAAGAGCCGTCGCCGAATCTTTGCATGGGAAAATGAAACCGGCGTTAAAAAACGATATTATGGAACGTTTTTCCAGAAACGAAATCCAGATTCTCGTATCCACAACCGTAATAGAAGTAGGCGTAAACGTTCCGAACGCAACGGTAATGATGGTAGAAAATGCGGAACGGTTCGGCCTGGCGCAGCTCCATCAGCTTCGCGGGCGTGTCGGACGTGGGGAGGCGCAGTCGTACTGCATTTTAATGAACGGTTCCAAACAGAAAGAAGCCAAAGCCAGGCTGGAAATATTAAATAAAACGAACGACGGTTTCCGGATTGCGGAAGAAGATTTGAATCTGCGTGGGCCAGGGGATTTTTTCGGAATCCGGCAAAGCGGTGATTTTCAGTTTAAAATCGCGGATATTTACCGGGATGCGGCGATTTTAAAAAAAGCTTCTGCGGAAGCGGCGTTACTTTTGCAGGAAGACGCCGAACTGACAGCTCCGGAACATCAGCCGCTGAAACAAAAACTGGAAGAGCTTCCATTGGAAAAAAGCAGGATACTGTAGCATACAGCACCCTGCTTTTTGATTCATGATAATAGAATTTCCGCAAAGCGTAGATTCTGTTATCATTCGGAAATTTCACAAAAGATGATCTTTTGTCCGGCGTTACTTACCGGCCATCTGCCGTTCCTGCGCCTCGATCATTTTTTTGACCATATAACCACCTACAGAACCATTCTGACGGGAAGTTAAATCGCCGTTGTAACCATCGCTTAATGGTACTCCAAGTTCATTCGCCACTTCATATTTGAATTTGTTCAATGCACTTTTTGCTTCCGGTACAGCATTTTTTCCTGATGTTCTTCCTGACATATTGTTTTCCTCCTTTGGTAGTTGTGGAAATCTTCATTTCCGTTTTGTTCATTTGAAAAATCGTCCTTTCCGCTTTTACAAATGTGAAAATTATTTTTTCTTTTTTGTTTTTTCGGAAATTCGATTTTCCTCTTATAGTATTTGCCGTGAAGAAAAAAATACACTGAAAAAAACTGGAAAAAAAATCACTCTTCAACAAGTGTCAAGCCGCTGATATCCGGCGCGATGCTTAACGAATAATTAGTATAGTAAATCACGAATCCCGGTTTGGCTCCATTTGGTTTTTTTACGTTTTTTTTCTGCAAATAATCAATCTCTACTTTTTCGTTGCCTTTTCCCCTGGAATAATAGGCGGCCAGACGTCCCGCTTCTTCATAAGCCCGGTCGGGCAGTTCTTCGCCGTTTGTTTTCACAACGACGTGGGAACCGGGCATGCCTTTGGCATGGAACCACCAGTCGTTTCCGGAAGCAAATTTAAACGTCAGTTCATCATTCTGAAAATTGTTTTTTCCGACGTACATATGAAATCCGTCGCTGGAAATATAATGGAGCGGCTTACTTTTGGAAGATACTTTTTTCTGATTCTGTTTCCGGCGGATATATCCGGATGAAATCAGTTCTTCTTTAATCATGGAAAGATCGTCTTCGGTGACGGCAATATCAAAAGCCGTCGTAATCGAATCCAGATGGTCGATTTCCGCTTTGGTTTCCTTAATCAGCCCGCTTAACGCTTCAAACGTTCGTTTTAGTTTGCCGTATTTATCAAAATATTTTTTGGCGTTGTCCGCAGCGGAAAGAGTAGGATCCAGCGGAACAGTGACGGTTTCCCCGGTATAAAAGTTTTCTGCCTCAAGCTGCTTTGCCCCGGGCTCCAACTGATAACCGTACGTATGCAGCAATTCTCCGTAAATTTTGAATTTATCCCTCTTTTGCGTATCTTTTAACTGCTTCAGCTGCAGGTCATATTTTTTGCAGTTGCGTTCTAAAGCAGTAGATACGATTCGCCTTAAATCCACGGATTTCTGGCGGATTCTCGTATAAATATCTTTATCCGCGTAGTAAGTTTCCAGTATTTTGGAAATGGAACCGGCCGTTTCCGTCCGGCAATCCCCGTACATCGTAAGAACCAGACTGGAAAATTCCAGCGGCTGTTTTCCCTGATATACGATCTGCGGGGAGAAGCGTTCCGCTCTGATATCTTCTGCCATCAGTTCAAATTGCCGGAACAGATGGTATCCGGTATCTTCCGAAAGAGAGGCGGACGGTGCGTCCGCGTCAATATTTGCACGGTAACACAGTTCGTTTGCGAGTAACGGACTGATACCGGTGTAGGCGGTATAGATCGCTTTTCCCGTCTTTGTCGGCTTTTGGAGCACATGTTCCAGAAATTCTTCTCTGTTTGTGGAAAGAGCCGACAGTTTATGCTGTGTTTCCGGCAGAAAATAGTCCCGTCCCGGCAGGACTTCGCGCAAAGAGCTCATCTGTGCGGAAACATGTTTGATACTGTCTAAAATCATTCCGTTTTCGTTTACAAATATAATATTGCTGTGTTTGCCCATTAATTCCACAATCAGTGTTTTTTTGCACGGATCTCCAAGTTCGTTTAAGTGCTCAATTTCAAAATGGATGATCCGTTCCAAATCCGGCTGAGTAATATCCGTGATCCGTCCGCCGGAAATATGTTTCCTTAAGAGCATACAGAAATTAGGAGCCGTCATCGGGCTCGGCTTGTTTTTTTCCGTAAAATAGATCAGAGGAAGGGAAGCGCTGGCGGAAATATACAGACGTTTCTGTCCCTCGGTCCGGCTTTTGAACGTAAACAGAAGCGCGTCCTTTTCCGGCTGCGCAATTTTACTGATCCGCGCCTGAAGCAGGCTGTCCCGTAATTCTTTTACTATATTGTGTATCACAACGCCGTCTAACGCCATGTTTTTGGTTCTCCTTTCCCTGTCCGCCAGATTTTTTTCGGATCCCGCCGGCCTTTTTCCGTGTCGCTTCGGCTTTTTCCGGGGTGTTCCGGTTAGTTATGGCGGAACCGTTCAGTCTGGTTTTTATTGTATCCGTTTTTGCAGTAATTTGCAATATATAAGAAGCTGGCAACATCAAAGAACCTGATTTCATATGTACTCTGTCAGGCTCGTACAAAATATAACCATTGCCTGTTTCATCAAATGGATTTTCTTCCGCAAGGACAATTAGGAAAGACAGCATGTTTTGCGTCGTCTGCCGTCCGAAGTTATGCGGCAAATATTCTGATAATATTTTTTACATCATCATACTAAAAAACGCCGAAATCAAATTGACGAATCCTCGAAATATGATTATAATAAATGAATGACTTGTAGAATTTTTGTCATTTAAATGTAACCCATACAGAAAAAGGAAAATAAAAAGGATGAAGAAACATTTATGATTAATAGCATGACAGGTTTTGGACATGGGGAATACGCAGATGACCGTTGTAAAATAGTAGTAGAGATCAAAGCGGTCAATCACCGCTATCTGGATATCAGTATGAAAATGCCGAAAAAACTGAACTGCATGGAAAATTTAATCCGTAACTTGTTAAAAAGCGGTATCCGGCGCGGAAAAGCGGATGTATTTATCTCTTACGAAGATCTTACGGAAAAGACGGCCCATGTACGTTATCATAAAGAAATTGCCGCCGCTTATCTGGAACATTTGAAACAGATGGCGGATGATTTTTCCATAGAAAATGATATCCGGGCCAGTCAACTGTCAAAATTTCCCGAAGTGTTTACGTTGGAAGAACAGCCTCTGGATGAAGAGGGACTCTGGCCGGCTTTGGAAACAGCCTGCCGGCAGGCTTTGGCACAGTTTTCCGAGGCACGCAATACGGAAGGAGAACACTTAAAAGAAGATCTGCTTGAAAAATGCAGCAAAATGCTTTCCTATGTTGATTACATAGAAGAACGGTCACCGCAGATACTGGCAAAATACCGGGAACGTCTGGAAGGAAAAGTGAAAGAACTTCTGGCTGATACGCAGATGGATGAAAGCCGCCTTGCGATGGAAGTCACGATATTTGCAGACAAGATCTGTGTGGATGAAGAAACCGTCCGGTTGCGGAGCCATATAAATTCTACAGCCTCTACGTTGAAAGAGGGCGGCGCTGTCGGAAGAAAACTGGATTTTATTGCGCAGGAGATGAACCGGGAAGCCAATACGATTCTTTCTAAAGCGAATGATCTGGAAACGTCGCAGGTTGCGATTTCCTTAAAAACAGATATTGAAAAAGTAAGGGAACAGATTCAGAATATTGAATAGGTGGTTATATATGTTTTTAAATATTGGATTTGGGAATATTGTAAATACGGAGAAAATCCTGGCAATTATCAATCCTGACTCTGCACCGGCCAAACGGATGGTTCAGAGCGCAAAAGACGAAGAACGTCTGATTGACGCCACTCAGGGAAGAAAAACGAAAGCAGTGCTGATTCTAGACGGCAGCCGGATTGTATTATCTGCATTACAGCCGGATACATTATCCGGAAGATATAAAGAAAAGGAAGTATCATAAATGCTGACACAAAAAAAGAAAAAAGGTGTACTCACGATCATTTCCGGTTTTTCCGGAGCAGGAAAAGGAACTTTGGTAAAGGCTCTTCTGAAAAAATATCCGGACGTTTACAGTTTATCCATCTCGGCCACTACACGCGAACCGCGGGCCGGGGAACAGGACGGAAAAGAGTATTTTTTTAAAACAAAAGAACAGTTTACGCAGATGATTTCGAACAGGGAACTGATCGAATATGCCTGTTATGTCGACAATTATTATGGCACGCCGAAAGAGTTTGTAAAAAGCAAACTGGACTCCGGGAAAGATGTTATACTGGAGATCGAAGTGCAGGGAGCGCTGAAAGTAAAAGCGGAGTATCCGGATACGCTGCTTTTATTTGTTGCGACACCCGACGTAGATACTTTGCTGGAACGTCTGCGCGGCCGTGGTTCCGAAACCGAAGAAAGTATTCAAAAGCGTGTCCGGACGGCTTACAGGGAAGCGAACTATATTCCGGAATATGATTTTCTGGTTATCAATGACGAGATTGACGAATGTGTGGAAAATATTCATCAGATCATAACGAGGTATCATTGTAAACCGCATCTGTTAAAAGAATTTATTTATGATTTTAAGCAGCAATTAAATGAACAGCTGAAAGGAGAAATATAAATGATCCATCCATCTTATTCTGATTTAATGAAAGTAGTAAACAGCGGCACTGAATTTGGAGAAGAGCCGGTGGTAAACAGCCGCTATTCTATTGTAATCGCTACTGCAAAACGGGCAAGGCAGATCATTGCCGGCGACGAACCGATGGTCGAACGGGCAAACGGGAAAAAACCGTTATCCATTGCCGTAGAAGAGTTAAATGAAGGAAAAGTAAAGATTCTTGCGGAAGATGCTACGGAAGAAACAGAAGAA
This sequence comes from Eubacterium sp., assembly GCA_022796875.1. Lineage (GTDB taxonomy): Bacteria > Bacillota > Clostridia > Lachnospirales > Lachnospiraceae > JAAWJJ01. The sequence goes on from JAAWJJ010000003.1 coordinate 24,616, forward strand.
ATGCTGAATGAATTTTGGGATACAGAAGAAGAAACCGACGGCCTGTCAGAGAGTACAGATGAAGAAACGGATCTGTTTCCGACAGAGGAAGCTTATGAAAAAAAAGAAGTTTATGAAACAGAGGAAGCTTATGAATAAGCAAAAGGCTGCTGCCCGTTTTGAAATGGCGGCAGCCTTTGAAAATACCGGCACATATCATTTTTATAACTGCAATAACAAGGAGTCTTATGAAAATATTTTTTGTATCTTTGGGTTGTGATAAAAATCTGGTTGATACGGAATTTATGCTCGGTTTGCTGTCGGATGCCGGGTTTGAATTTACAGGTGACGAAACACAGGCGGAAGTGATCGTGATCAACACCTGTTCTTTTATTCATGACGCAAAAGAAGAAAGTATTAACACTATTCTGGAAATGGCGGAATACAAAAAAAGCGGTAATGCCAAAGCTTTAGTCGTGACCGGCTGCCTGGCGCAGCGCTATCAGAAAGAAATCAAAGAGCAGCTTCCGGAAGTAGACGCAATACTTGGAGTCAACTCCTGGGGGCATATCGTAGAAGCGATAGAAACCGTATGGAAACAAAAAGAACGTTCCGTTCCGGAACAGAATATCTATGCCTGTATGGAGGATCTGAAGCAGTTTCCGGAATATACAGGTAAACGGATGCTAACCAAAGGCACGCACTTTGCTTATTTGAAAATAGCGGAAGGGTGCAGCAAGCGCTGTACTTACTGCGCGATTCCGTATATCCGCGGCGATTACCGGTCGGTTCCGATGGAACATCTGATCGGACAGGCTGAAGAACTGGTACAAACAGGCGTCAAAGAACTGATCCTGGTCGCACAGGAAACGACGGTTTACGGAACGGATCTGTACGGCAAAAAAACGCTGCATGTCTTACTGCGGAAACTGTCGGAGATTCCGCGCCTGCGCTGGATCCGGATAATGTACTGTTATCCGGAAGAAATTTATCCGGAGTTGATCGCAGAGATCAAAGATAACCAGAAAATATGCCATTATCTTGATCTGCCGATCCAGCATGTAAACAATGAAATTCTCCGGAATATGGCAAGGCGTACGACAAAAGAAGAATTGACGGAAAAAATCGCCGTATTGCGGAAAGAAATTCCGGATATTGCACTGCGTACGACGATTATCTGCGGATTTCCCGGCGAAACCGGGGAACAGCATGAGGAACTGATGTATTTTCTCAACGAAATGGAATTTGACCGGCTGGGAGCATTTACCTATTCGCAGGAAGAGGGCACTCCGGCAGCCGAAATGCCTGGGCAGGTCAGTGAAGAACAAAAAACCGACTGGCGTAACGACGTCATGGAATTAAATGAGGAGATCATCAGTGACAAAAACGAAAGCCTGATCGGGAGCACAATGGAAGTGATGGTCGAGGGATACATTTCCGAGGAAAACGCTTATGTATGCCGTACTTACCGGGACGCCCCGGAAGCAGACGGATATCTTTTCCTGGAAACCTCCGAGGTTTTACATACCGGGGATTTTGCAAAGGTAACAGTGACCGGCGCATATGAATATGACTTGATAGGAGAATTAGTATGAATTTACCAAATAAACTGACGATGTTCCGGGTGGTTTTGATTCCGTTTTTTGTAATTTTTTTATTGGTTCCGCCGTTACAGGGACCGGCCGGGACGTTGATCGCGCTAATTTTGTTTATTGTGGCTTCCCTTACCGACCTGCTGGACGGGAAAATTGCCAGAAAATATAATCTGGTAACAAATTTCGGAAAATTTATGGATCCGCTGGCAGATAAATTATTAGTTTGTTCTGCCATGATTTGTATGGTAAAATTAAATAAACTGGCGGCTTGGATTGTGATTATTATTATGGCCCGCGAATTTATTATCAGTGGATTCCGGCTGATTGCCGCCGATCAGCAGATCGTAATTGCAGCCAATATGTGGGGAAAGGTAAAAACCGTATTTCAGATGGCGATGATCATATTGCTGTTAATCGATATTCCGGGACTGCCGTCCGTTTTAAACACAGGGTTGTTTGTACTGACACAGGCCGTCGTCTGTATTACATTAATCTTGACGGTTGTATCTTTGATGGAGTATCTTATAAAAAACAAAGAGGTCATGAGAACGCAAAAAAAGATTCCAACGGAAGAAAAACTGGCGGAACTGCTTCGATTGCACAACCTGACGATTACTACTGCGGAATCCTGTACCGGAGGGCTGATTGCCGGTACGCTTACGAATGTCGCCGGTATTTCTTCTTATTTTAAAGAGGGGAGCGTCACCTATTCTAATGAGGCAAAAGAAAAATATCTGGACGTAAAACCGGAAACCCTGCGCCGGTACGGGGCGGTCAGCGAACAGACGGCCCGTGAAATGGTAACAGGTATCCTGTGCGCTTCGGGAGCGGATACTGCCGTAGCCGTAACGGGAATTGCCGGACCGGATGGCGGAACGCCTGAAAAGCCGGTAGGGTTGGTATATATCGGTTACGGTATGGGAGAAGAAATCCGTGTGAAAGAATGTCATTTTGAAGGAAACCGCTCACAAATCAGGCAGCAGACCGTGGAAACCGCATTACAGCTTGTATACGGGTTGATTAAGGAGAAAAAAGCATGAGAATTATTGCCGGAAAGGCAAGAAGCCTGCCTTTAAAATCCGTTCCCGGCAAGGGGACGCGCCCGACGCCGGACCGGATCAAGGAAACTTTGTTTAACATACTCCAAACCGAAATTTATGATGCGGTATTTTTGGATCTGTTCAGCGGGAGCGGCGGCATCGGATTGGAAGCGTTAAGCCGCGGCGCCAGAAAGTGTGTATTTGTGGAACAGGACAGGACAGCGGCGGATATTATTTCACAAAATATTGCCTTTACGAGAATGCAGTCCCATGCAACACTATACCGGAAAGATTTTCTTGCCGCTTTAAAAAGTATGGAGGGACGGGAAGTATTTGATATTATTTTCGCGGATCCGCCGTATGACAGACAACTGGAATATCAATTGTTTGAGTATTTAAAAGATTCTTTTTTAGTAGAGGCGCATACGCTGATTATAGTGGAAGCTTCTTTAAAAACAGATGTTTCATACTTGCCGGAGCTGGGTTTTAAGCTGGTGAAAACGAAAAAATATAAAACAAACCAACACATTTTTGTACAAAAAGCATAAAGAAACTTCTGAATTTATCGGTATCGGAATATGAAATTTCGGAAGTACATCAGGAGGAAACAGAATAAATATGGCAACAGCAATATACGCAGGAAGTTTTGACCCGGTCACATACGGACATTTGGATATTATCGAACGGTCCTCCAAAGTAGTAGACGAACTTGTAGTAAGCGTACTGAAGAACAGTGCAAAAAATCCGTTGTTTTCTGTGAGTGAACGTGTTAGTATGTTAGAAGAAGTCACCTCTCATCTGGCAAATGTCAGAATTGATTCCTTTGACGGCATGCTGGTTGACTATGCAAAAAAGATCAACGCTACGGTATTGGTCCGTGGATTGCGTGCAGTGACGGATTTTGAATACGAATTACAGATTGCACAGACGAATCACATTGTGAATCCGGGCGTCGATACGATCTTTTTTTCGACCAGCCTGGAATATTCGTATCTGAGTTCTACTATTGTCAAAGAAGTGGCTTCTTATGGCGGGGATATTTCCAAATTTGTACCGGAACAGCTCAGGAAAAGAGTGTATGAGAAATATCAGGAAAGATCATTAAAAGGAGTATAACGTTATGGGCCGTATGGAACAGATTATTGAAGAAATTCAAAACTACATAGATGAATGTAAATATCAGCCCCTGTCCAGTTCCAAAATTGTCGTAAATAAAGACGAGCTTATGGAAATGCTGCAGGAGCTGAAAGAAAAAACTCCGGATGAAATCAAACGATACCAGAAGATTATCAGCAATAAAGAGGCGATTTTAGCAGACGCGCAGGCAAAAGCCGATACCATTATCGCGGAAGCGCAGGTGCAGACAAACGAGCTGGTCAGCGAGCACCAGATCATGCAGCAGGCATATGCGCAGGCAAACGAAGTCGTCATGCTTGCGACAAACCAGGCACAGGAAATTCTGGATACTGCGATGAATGAAGCCAATGCCATCCGTGTTGCGGCCATGTCATATACGGATGAAATACTGAAGAATATAGAAAATATCCTGACACATTCGATTGATACTTCCAAAGCGCGCTACGACAATCTCGTCGGCTCGCTGCAAAGCTGTCTGGATGTCGTTACTGCAAACCGGATTGAACTGGCTCCGGAAGAAGAGCCGGCCGTACAGGGACAGCCGGAACCGGCAGTTCCGTCAAATCAGCAGAATCAGCAAAATCAGTCGGGAACCGCTGATGAAACGTAAAAGTTATCTGTGAAATATCGTCAAATACAAAAATGTCAGCAGAAATGTCATAACCGCCGTCAGCAGTTTAAATTTGACATAATAACCGACGGACAGATTTCCCGGTTTCATCATGGAAACGGACTGGCAAAGACAGGAAATACCGCCGAAAGACAGCGCCGGGAGCATGATTAAGTATTTTATCTCTACCGGAAGCGGCAGATCTTTTAAAGAAACCGCTCCGTTTGAAATTTCAAACAGGTTCATTCCGATTGCCGTCAGTATCGTATGGGAGGAAAACAGGTTTTCCAGGATATTGCATATGACGGCAAACAGCACAATATAGCCACAAAGCTTAAGCATTGTTTCAAAAGCGTTCATAATTGCGGCATCAATGATTTTAAAATTGAATTGAAATCTTGGTGCTGCTTTTTTGCTTTCCGCCGCTGTCCGACGGCCGAAAATTTTCCGGTGATACAGCCATCCGATCAATAGCGGAGGAAAGTAAAGAAGAAAAAGCGTTACAGCAGTCGGTGCAAAGTGTAAAAATAACGCCTGCTGGACAATATTTATGGTAAAAGCAGGAGAAACGTTATTGGAAATACTGCAGATCAGGTTTCCTTCCCGCAGGGGCAGTTTTTTTGCCGCCGTAAGATCAGCCGTGATCTTGCTTCCAAAAGGAAAGCCAAAAAAGAAACCGGTAACAAAAGGAAAATAGCCGTTTTCCAGAGCAGGGAAAAAACAGCGCAAAAGCGGTGCCAGTATTTTATTTAAGGTGTAAAACGTTCCGCTTTCCAGAATCAGTGTGGATAAAAAGGCAAACGGCAGCATACTTGGTAAAATATTCCGGTACCAGATCGTAAGTCCGTTGGCAACACTTTGCATCAGGTCAGCCGGAAATACTAAAAAATATATAAAACAGGCGATTAAAAGAACAGGAATAAGTTTTTTCATAATAATATTTATGAAAATACTATCGTAATATGATATCAGGAGGATTAAAAAATGGCAGTTTTATCCGGTTTGGAACCAAAAGAAGTATTTTATTATTTTGAAGAACTGACAAAGATTCCGCACGAATCAGGCAATACGAAAGCAATCAGCGACTATGTCGTTTCTTTTGCCAGAGAAAAAGGTCTGGAGTATTACCAGGATGAAAACAATAACGTCATCCTGATCAAAGAAGCGTCCGCAGGATTGGAAACAAAAGAACCGGTCATTATCCAGGGGCATCTTGACATGGTATGCGCCAAAGACGCGGATGTAACCATTGATTTTGCAAAAGATGCTCTGCCCCTTACGGTAGAAGATGGGTTTGTCACGTGTAAAGGTACGACGTTAGGAGGCGACGACGGGATTGCGGTTGCTTACGGGCTGGCTCTGTTAGCCGATGACTCTTTGAAACACCCGCGTCTGGAAGCTGTCTTTACGGTAGACGAAGAGATCGGCCTGCTTGGCGCGGAAAAAATCGACGTGTCCATGTTAAAAGGCCGTCTTATGTTAAATATTGATTCCGATGAAGACGGTATTTTTCTTGCCAGCTGTGCGGGAGGAATGACAGCTGTCTGTGAGCTTCCGGTAAACCGAATTCCGGCGGAAGGCGCATGTATGCGTCTGGTAGTCGACGGCCTGCAGGGAGGCCATTCCGGCGGCGATATCCATAAAGAACGCGGAAACGCTGGGAAATTGATGGCCCGCGCGCTTACGGAAATCAAAAAAACGACGAAATTCCATCTGGCAGGATTCACAGGCGGTTTGCAGGATAATGCTATACCGGCAAGGGCTGAAGCTATTATTTACGTTCCGGAGGAAGCCGTAAAAACAGTAAAGAAAGCGATTTCGGCAGTGGATAAAGTAATAAGAAAAGAATATGCGTCCTCCGACGCCAACATCTGCGTCCGGGTGACGGAAACAGACGCCGAATTGCTGAGAATTACATCCGGTTCATCGGAAACAGCATCAGATTTGCCGGGAACGGCGCCGACTGCAATGCTGGATACTGCGTCCGGAGAGAAAGTACTGTTTTTCCTGCGGAATATGCCGAACGGCATCCAGCATATGAGTATGGATATTGCAGGCTTGGTGGAAACTTCGTTAAATGCCGGTATTTACAGGCTGCAGCCGGAGAAATTTTCGGTAACTTTTTCCATACGCAGCAGCAGTTCCACCAGAAAAGAAGAAGTAAAAGAACGTTTAAGCAGTTTTATGGAGTTTTTGGGCGGCCAGATGCAGGTAAGCGGCAGTTATCCGGCTTGGGAATTTCAAAAAAATTCGCCGCTCCGCGAAAAGCTGTTTTCCGTATATGAAAAACTGTTCGGTGAAAAACCGGAATTGCAGGCAATCCACGCAGGATTGGAATGTGGGATTTTTACCTCGAAAATTCCGAAACTGGACTGCGTTTCATTCGGGCCTGAAAATTTGGATATCCATACGCCGAAAGAGCGTTTGAATATCGCTTCCGTCGAAAAGTACTGGAAGTTATTAAGAAGTTTCTTAAGTGAGGAATATTGATATTTGAAACGGCTGCTGCAGTTTTTACTGTGTTTAACACTGGTTTTTGCACAGATTATTTTGCTGGGCACGATTACGGCCTGGAAAAAGAATGAGAAATCATGGGATTATGAAACCGCCTGTGAATATATGAGAAGCCAGCCGGTGACGGAAGAGCAGGTCACGGAACTGATGTCAATCTGCGAGAATGACAGAAGTGATTTTTCGAAACGTCTGGCATACTTTTATTTAACGGGAGGAGAAAGCCTGATCTCGTTACAGGAAAGCGGTGAATACGAAAAAGCATTGCAGGTATTGCCGGTGGCGAAAAAGAAACAGTTGGAGCAGATGGCGGAATATGTTTACAAAATATGGTCGGATATCGTATATTTTCCGATACCGCTTTCTTCCTCCAATCCGCAGTATACAGTGAGTTTTGAAAACTCCTGGCTGTTTGAGCGTACCTTTGGAGGCGTAAGGGGCCATGAAGGAACCGATATTATGGCCTCTGAAAATACCCGCGGAGTATATCCTGTCATCTCCAGCAGCAACGGTGTAGTCGAACAGCTCGGCTGGCTGGAAAAAGGCGGTTACCGGATCGGAATCCGTTCGGAAAACGGCGCTTATTTTTATTATGCCCATTTGGAATCCTATGCACAGGATATCCAAAAAGGAGATACGGTGGAAGCCGGGCAGCTTCTGGGATTCGTAGGGGATACCGGATACGGCAGCGAGGGGACGACGGGAAAATTTCCGGTTCATCTGCATTTTGGAATTTATATTTCCACTGCAGAGCAGGAGGAATTGAGCGTAAACCCGTACCCTGTATTGTTATATTGCAAAGAAAAAAGGTTAACATTTAAATATTGATATGAAAAATAAAATCAGACTGGATAAATTTTTATGCGATATGCAGCTTGGAAGCCGCAGTGAAATAAAGAAAGCGGCGGCAAAAGGAAAGATTACCGTAAATCAGGAAATATGCAAAGATACTTCCCGAAAGATCGTTCCGGGAGAAGATGAGGTTTGCTTTGACGGTAGCCTCATCACTTACGAAGAATACCAATACTATCTTTTTTATAAGCCGTACGGCTGTATTACGGCAACATCCGACCCGGTGCAGTCTACGGTGATGGACATTTTTAAAGGGACAAAGGGGAAAGGCCTGTTCCCGGTCGGCAGGCTGGATAAAGATACGGAAGGACTGCTTATCATTACCAATGACGGAGAGTTCGGGCACCAGTTACTCTCTCCGGCAAAGCATGTCGAAAAAACTTATTATGCCATCGTATCCGGAAGTGTCACAGAAGAGGATGTTAACCTGTTTAAAAAAGGAGTTAACATTGGAAAGGGCGTTTTGACACGACCGGCAAAACTCCACGTGCTGGCAGCTTATGATTCCGAAACGATGGTACAACGGCGTGCCGCTCAAAAAATACCGGATTATTTTTGTCCGCGGTTTTTGCCGGAACATCCATACTCGGAAATCGAAGCAACAATCACGGAAGGAAAGTTCCATCAGGTCAAACGGATGTTTTCAGCCGTCGACAAAGAAGTGTTGTATTTAAAACGGCTGTCTATGGGAGAATTTGTTCTGGATGATTCGTTATCACCCGGAGAATTCCGACCGTTTTCAGAGGCGGAACTGCAGCTGGTAAAACAATACGGAACAGGGAAATAAAAATATGACAGGCGAAATTGCAATGAGTACGGAATTTTTACCGATGACGAAAAAAGAATTAACGGCGTCTACCGGGGCGGATCGGGCGGATTTTGTCTACGTATGCGGAGATGCATATGTGGACCATCCGTCTTTTGGCCATGCCATCATTACCCGGCTGCTGCAGTCGCGCGGATATTCCGTCGGCATCATTGCACAGCCGGACTGGAAAACGGAAGAATCAATCGCGGTATTCGGGGAACCGCGTCTTGGCTTTCTCGTATCGGCCGGAAATATGGATTCTATGGTGAATCACTATACCGTTATGAAAAAACACCGCAAACAGGACGCTTATACGCCGGGCGGAAAAATGGGCAAACGGCCGGATTATGCAGCCGTTGTGTATTCTAACCTGATTAGGAAGAAATATAAACGGACTCCGATTATTTTAGGAGGCATAGAAGCGAGTTTAAGGCGGATGGCCCATTATGATTACTGGTCGAACAAAATAAAACGTTCCATCCTGCTGGATTCCGGCGCAGACCTGATTTCATACGGAATGGGAGAAAAGAGTATTCTGGAAATCGCGGAAGCCCTGGCGGCAGGAATTGCCGTATCGGATATTACGTATGTCCGGGGAACGGTCTATAGAAGCCGCAATACGGAAACCGCCGGAGAGGACGCGGTCATTCTGCCGTCTTATGAAACGCTGCTTGCCGATAAAAAAGAATATGCAAAAAGTTTTTGTGTCCAGTATCAGAATACAGACGCTTTCAGCGCTAAAACGCTGGTAGAAGAATATCCTCACAACGTGTATGTGATTCAGAATCCGCCGACGTATCCTTTGACGGAAATGGAAATGGACGATATTTACGCGCTTCCTTTTGCGAGGACTTACCATCCGTGTTATGAAAAAGACGGGGGCGTCCCGGCGATTCAAGAAGTAAAATTCTCCCTGACAAGCAACCGCGGCTGTTACGGCGGCTGCAGTTTTTGCGCGCTGACGTTTCATCAGGGCAGGAGAATCCAGAGCAGAAGCGTGGATTCGCTGGTCCAGGAGGCCGAAGAGCTGACGAAAGATCCGGATTTTAAAGGTTATATCCACGACGTCGGCGGCCCTACGGCAAATTTTTATGCGCCCGCCTGCAAAAAACAGATCAGATCCGGCGTCTGCCGGGACAGGCAGTGCCTGTTTCCCGATCCATGCAAAAATCTGATTGTGGATCACACGGATTATATCCGGTTATTGCGGAAACTGCGGCAGATCAAAGGGGTGAAAAAAGTATTTATCCGTTCCGGTATCCGTTTTGATTACCTGATCTATGACAACGATCCGGCTTTTTTAAAAGAACTGTGTAAATATCATGTCAGCGGACAGTTAAAAGTCGCTCCGGAACATATTTCTGATTCCGTATTACAGAAAATGGGAAAGCCGTCCCGAAGCGTTTACGACCGGTTTGTGCAGAAATATAAGGCCATGAATGAAAAACTTGGCCAAAAACAATATCTGGTACCTTATTTCATGTCTTCCCATCCCGGGGCGACGATGAAAGAAGCTGTGGAACTGGCCGAATATGTCCGCGATATGGGATACATGCCGGAACAGGTACAGGATTTTTATCCTACGCCGTCCACATTGTCAACCGTGATGTATTATACCGGTTACGATCCGCGTACGATGAAAAAAGTGTATACCGCAAAGTCATTTCATGAAAAAGAAATGCAGAGAGCGCTGATCCAATACAGGAATCCGAGTTATTATGAACTCGTTTACGAGGCGTTAAAAAAGGCCGGACGGGAAGACCTGATCGGTTTCGGAAAGAAATGCCTGATCCGTCCGCCGGCGCAAAAACAAAGACAGCAAAAACAACCGCAAAAGCCGGCGCAAAAACAAAGACAGCAAAAACAACGAAAAAGTGGTGGAAAACATGAAAGAATTTATTGCCGGAAAAAATGAGGCCGGACAGCGTCTGGACAAGCTGCTGTGCAAATATCTGCCAAACGCTCCGAAAAGTTTTATATATAAAATGCTGAGGAAAAAGAATTTCACTGTAAACGGAAAAAAAGCTGCCGGTTCTGAAATCGTACAAAAACAGGATGTCATCCGGCTGTACCTTTCCGATGAAACGTATGAAAAATTCAGCGTGCCCGCAAACAGAACACCAGAAATCAAACAGTATCCGGCAGACAGGCAGTATCCGATAACCAAACAATATCCGGTAACCAGTCTGGATATTATATATGAATCCAAAGATTATATCGTGATCAATAAACCGGCCGGAATGCTTTCCCAAAAAGCTGGGAAAGAAGATATTTCCGCAAACGAATATCTGATCGGATATATGCTCGAACAGGAGCAGATCACGCCGGAAGAACTGCAGGTTTTCCATCCGTCCGTCTGTAACCGTCTGGACAGAAATACGTCCGGGTTGCTTATTTTCGGGAAAACCCTGCACGGACTGCAAACCATGGCGGAAAGCCTGAAAACAAGGACATTCGGAAAGTATTACTGGTGCCTGGCCGAAGGCCGTATCGAAAAACCGCAGAAGATAAGTGGTTATTTAAAAAAAGATAAAAAAAGTAATCAGGTTACAGTTACGGCCGGTAAAAGGAAAGGCGGCAAAAACGAAGCAGAGGGTTCTTACATTGAAACGGAATATGTGCCGTTAAAGAATTATCGGCATTATACGCTTCTCGAAGTACATTTGATTACGGGAAAGCCGCACCAGATCCGGGCGCATCTGTCTGAACAGGGTCATCCGCTGGCGGGCGACAGAAAATACGGCGGCTCCGCCGATATTCTGACAAAAAAAGGGAATGTGCGTTTGTCCGGACAGTTTTTGCACGCAAAACGGCTGGAATTTGCGGATGGAACGGTATTGGAAGCCCCGCTCCCGGAACGGCTGGAGGAAATTTTAAACATGCTGGAAGAAATGCCGATAAGAGAAAATCTTAAAAAAATGTGAAATATACCGGAAGAATGTAAGGAGGATACTTATGAAATTATATATTATGCGCCATGGGGAAACGGATTGGAATATACAGGGAAAAATACAGGGTTCCACGGATGTTCCTTTGAATGAGAACGGAATCTTTTTGGCGGAACAGACGCGGGACGGTTTAAAAAAAGCAGGAATTGTTTTTGATACTATATTTTCCAGTCCTTTCATCCGGGCACGGCGGACTGCCGAAATCATCGCGGACGGAAACTGCGTTCCGGAACTTGACGGCAGAATTGCGGAAATGGCTTTTGGAAAGTATGAGGGCGTGTCAATCCGGGAAGTTTCTGAAAATCCTGCATATGGGAATATCAGGAATTTTTTTCGGAATCCGCGGGAATATGTGGCGGAAGAAGGAAGCGAGAGCTATGAAGAAGCGATTGCCCGGATCGGAGATTTTTATGAAGACAGGATTCGGCCGCTTGCCGGAAATGACAAAAACTGCCTGATCGTATGCCACGGCGCCATCATCCGGGCATTTTTGGTTTATCTGTGCCATATGGAATTGGATCAGCTGTGGAAGCTGAAACAGCCGAATTGCAGTATCAATGTTTTTGACGTTACGCCGGAAAGGGCAGTTTTATCGGAACAGTCCAAAATCTTTTACGATGATACGCTGGTTCCGAAACGGAAATATACTTAACCCTATGAAAGGAACGTCTTTTTAGAAAGGAAACGCTATGAGCACATGGAATTCAAGAGGACTGCGGGGTTCCACTCTGGAAGAATTTATCAATCATTCCAATGAAACCTATCTGTCACATGGACTGGCGTTGATCCAAAAAGTGCCTACTCCGATTACGCCGATTAAAATCGACAAGCAGACGCGCCACATTACGTTGGCCTATTTTGAACAGAAAAGTACGGTAGACTATATCGGCGTCGTACAGGGCGTGCCGGTCTGCTTTGACGCAAAAGAATGTGCTGCTGACACGTTTCCCCTGCAAAATATTCATGAACATCAGGTCGCGTTTATGGAAACGTTTGAAAAACAGCAGGGAATCGCATTTTTATTGATTTATTACACGCATAAGGATATGATGTATTATATGCCGTTTGCAGAATTGAAAAAGTTTTGGGAGAGGATGCAGAATGGAGGGAGAAAAAGTTTCCGCTTTGAGGAATTGGATCCTGTCAATATTTTAAAACCATCCCGGGGGATTATGGTTCCGTACCTGGACGGTATTGCCCGCGATCTGCAAAGCCGGGATTGACATTTCTTCCACAGTCTTTTATAATAACTATTAATTTATCATATTAGCACGGTAGCGTGCTAAAGTGCGGAGGTTGTAAGATGCAGCAACATTTGTTACATACGCCGGAAGGCGTGCGCGATATTTATAATACGCAATGCGAAAATAAACTTTATCTGGAACAGAGGTTCCATAAAAGTTTTCAGTCATATGGCTATCAGGCGATCCAGACGCCGACATTTGAATTTTTTGATATATTCAGCCGTGAGATTGGGACGATTCCGTCAAAAGACCTGTACAAATTTTTTGACCGGGAGGGAAATACGCTGGTTCTCCGTCCGGATATTACGCCGTCTGTCGCACGGTGCGCCGCCAAATATTTCAGCGAGGATGAAACAGCCGTACGGCTTTATTATATGGGAAATACGTTTATCAACAATTCCAGTTATCAGGGACGCTTAAAAGAAGTGACTCAGGCCGGGGCCGAACTGCTGGGGGATGATTCCGCCGATGCCGACGCGGAAATTATCGCTTTAAGCATCAAATCCCTGTTATCGGCGGGATTACGGGAATTTCAGATCAGCATCGGACATGTCGGGTATTTCAACGGCCTGGCAAAAGCGGCTTCTCTGGAAGAAGAACTGGTGGAAGAAATCAAGGAACTGATGCAGAACCGAAATTTCTGGGGGATCAAAGAACTGATTCAGCCGCTTGACCTGGAAGAAAACCTGAAACGGTTATTCTATTCTCTCGGAGAATTTTATGACCGGGCGGATCAGCTGGAAGAACTGACAGCACTGGCGGATGGCTATCCTGAGATCAAAGAAGCAATACTCCGGCTCATGGAATTATATGAAGTGCTGAAATTATACGAAGCGGAAAATTACATTTCTTTTGAACTGGGAATACCGGAACAAAAACAGTACCAGTATTATACCGGGATCGTTTTTCACGGGTATTCGTTTGGTTCCGGGGAGCCGATCGTCAAAGGCGGACGTTATGACAGGCTGTTGGCGCATTTTGGAAAAGATTTCAGCGCAATCGGGTTTGCCATTGTGGTGGATCAGATTTTAATGGCCCTGGAGCGGCAGAACATTGCGATTCCGCAGGCCAATAACGTATCGCTGATCCTTTATGACCCGCAAAAAAGGACCGAGTCAGTCACGGAAGCGTGCAGACGCCGCAGTATGGGGGAATGTGTCGAACTGGTACGAAAAAAAGACGGCGTTGCAGAGGATGCCTACCAGAAATACAGCCGGCAGAAAAAGTACAAAGAAGTAATTTATATCCAGTAAATGAAATAACGGATATCAGAGATTTCATTTACGTTGTACCAGAATAATGAATGAGGAAAGAATCATGGAAAAAAACAGATATCTGACATTTGCACTCGGAAAAGGGCGCCTGGCAAATAAAACAATGGAAACTTTTGAAAAAATCGGAATTACCTGCCAGGAAATCCAGGATAAAAAGACGCGCAAGCTGATTTTTGTAAATGAAGAATTAAAAATGCGTTTTTTCCTGGCCAAAGGGCCGGACGTACCGACGTATGTGGAATATGGGGCGGCGGACATCGGGATTGTCGGCAGAGATACCATATTGCAGGAACGCAGAAATATTTATGAAGTGCTGGATCTGGGATTCGGCGCATGCCGGATGTGCGTATGCGGCCGGGCAGAAGCAAAAGAACTGCTGCGCCATCATGAACTGATCCGCGTAGCGACAAAATATCCGCAGATCGCCAAAGACTATTTTTATAATAAAAAACATCAGACTGTAGAGATCATTAAACTGAACGGTTCGATCGAACTTGCTCCGATTGTCGGGCTTTCCGAAGTGATCGTGGACATTGTGGAAACCGGATCTACGTTAAAGGAGAACGGACTGGAAGTATTAGAGGAGATCTGCCCGCTGTCGGCCCGGATGGTTGTCAACCAGGTCAGCATGAAAATGGAAAACGAACGTATTTCCAAATTAATACAGGACTTAAAGTCCGTATTGTAAAGTTAAAAGACAAAAAACTGTAAAGTCAAAAGACAACAAACTACATGAAAAAGCAGGCAACAGGAATTTGTATGGAAAAGGTGGAATAGAAACATGAGAATTTTAAACCTGACAAAAGAAACAACGGAAAATCTGCTTCAGGATCTGTTAAAACGCAGTCCAAACAATTATCAGGACTATGAAAGCAGCGTCAACGAAATCATAACGGACGTACGGAACCGGCGAAACGAGGCGTTGTTTGAATACACGGAAAAATTTGACGGCGTACGGCTTTCCGCAGACACGATACGCGTCACCGAAGAGGAAATCGAAGAAGCCTACGCACAAATACCGGAAAGTTTACTGTCCGTTATGAGAAAATCTCTGGAAAACATCCGGGCATATCATGAAAAACAAAAAACATACAGTTGGTTTGACAGTACAAACGCCGGAACGATACTCGGGCAGAAAGTGACGCCGCTTGCCAAAGCGGGAGTCTATGTGCCGGGCGGAAAAGCAGCGTATCCGTCTTCCGTACTGATGAACGTCATTCCGGCAAAAGTAGCGGGTGTCAGTAAAATTATTATGTCAACCCCACCGGGAAAAGACGGGCAAGTCAATCCGACGACGTTAGCGGCTGCAAAAGAAGCCGGTGTAGATGAAATTTATAAAGTCGGCGGCGCGCAGGCTATCGCAGCAATGGCTTTCGGAACTGAATCCGTTCCGAAAGTGGATAAGATCGTCGGGCCGGGAAATATTTTTGTCGCGCTGGCCAAAAAAGCGGTATTCGGCTATGTCAGCATTGATTCTATTGCAGGCCCGAGCGAGATTCTCGTTTTGGCGGACGAAACGGCAAACCCGGTTTACGTGGCGGCTGATCTGCTTTCACAGGCGGAGCATGACGAACTGGCTTCCGCAATTTTGATTACGACAAGCGAAAAACTTGCTCGGGAGGTTTCCGAACAGGTGGATCGCTTTACGGCGCAGCTTTCGAGGAAAGCGATCATTGAAAAATCGCTGGAAAATTACGGCTATATTTTAGTGGCTCCGGATATGGAGAGCGCGATTGCTACGGCAAATGAAATTGCATCGGAACATTTGGAGATTGTTACGGCAAATCCGTTTGAAGTCATGACAAAAATCGACCATGCAGGCGCAATCTTTCTCGGAGAATATTCCAGCGAGCCATTGGGCGACTATTTTGCCGGGCCGAACCATGTGCTGCCGACAAACGGAACCGCACGGTTTTTCTCTCCGCTCGGCGTGGATGATTTTATAAAAAAATCCAGTATTATATCCTATTCCCGGGAAGCGCTGGAACCTGTATACAAAGATATTGTACAGTTTGCGGAGAATGAACAGTTGACAGCACATGCAAATTCGATTAAAGTAAGGTTTGAGCAGCAATGAAGAAAGAGGTGCTTCATGACGAACCAGAGAAGAGCATTGGAAACGCGAAAAACAAAAGAAACGGATATTCAGCTGGAATTCAATATCGACGGAGAGGGCAGTGCGAGGATTGATACCGGAATAGGGTTCTTTGGGCATATGTTAGACGGGTTTTCCAGACACGGTTTTTTTGATTTGGATGTAACCTGCATCGGAGATTTGTCTGTAGACTGCCATCATACGATTGAAGATGTCGGCATTGTATTGGGAAACGCAATCCGCAGCGCGCTGGGGGATAAAAAAGGGATTCGCCGGTTTGGCAGCTGCATTTTGCCGATGGATGAAACGCTGGTACTGTGCGCGGTAGATTTGTCCGGAAGGCCGTATCTGAATTTTGACGCGGAGTTTTCGACAGACAGGGTCGGATATATGGATACGGAAATGGTGCGTGAATTTTTCTATGCGGTATCTTATTCCGCCGGAATGAACCTGCATATAAAGGTGCTGGACGGGCAAAACGATCATCATAAGATCGAAGCGATGTTTAAAGCTTTTGGACGGGCGTTGGATGAAGCAACGTCGATCGATGGCAGAATCAAAGATATTATGACGACGAAAGGACGTTTATAGGTGAAGGTAAAATGGAGCATAAATTATTAACCGCGATATTGTATATTAAAGACGGCGAAGCAGTGACCGGCCTGCAGGATAAGAAAAGATATGGGGATATTTTTGAACTGGCTGCACTGTATAACGACTGTGGGATCGACAGGCTGATTGCCCTGGATTTATCCAAAGAAGATATAGAGCATGAAAAAAATCTGGGCGTAATCAAAGAACTGGTACGCGTGATGGAAATCCCGGTTTGCGGCGGCGGCAATATCAACCGGCTGGAAGATATCAAAAAATTTTTATATGCCGGATGCAGTAAAGTTATATTAAACAGCAATAAATCTACGGTGATGCAGTTGGCGGAAGAAGGCGCGGAGCGTTTCGGAAAGGAAAAGATTATGTTGTCTTTGGACAATATTGACATCCTGTTTAAGAAAAAAGAAATCGTAGATTATGTCGGTGAATTTTTGGTTTTAAATGAAGCAAGCAGCCTTTCTTTTGAAAATATGTCGGATCTTCTTTATACCGCGTTTGTAGAAGATTTTGCATTTGATAAATGTGTGGAAATTCTGAAAAAAGATAAAGTAGCTGGTATCGCAGGTTCTTTTTTAAACGACGTTAATACGGACGTTATGGAATTAAAGGCCAGATTTGCAGACGCCGGCGTATCGATCAACCGGCTGGAAGCGGCGTTTGAATGGGAGGAATTTAAGCTGAATGAAGAAGGCTTAATTCCGGTCATTGTCCAGGATTATAAAACGCAGGAAGTATTAATGTTGGCCTATATGAACGAAGAAGCGTTCCGGACGACGCTGTTGCTCGGGAAAATGACGTATTACAGCCGTTCCCGGAAAGAACTGTGGACCAAAGGCATGACTTCCGGGCACATCCAGTATGTAAAATCCCTGACGCTGGACTGCGATTACGATACCATTCTCGCAAAAGTGTCACAGGTCGGCGGAATCGCCTGCCATACGGGAGCGCCGTCCTGCTTTTTTAACGAGCTGACAAGCAAAGAATATATTGAAAAAAATCCGCTCAAAGTATTTGAAAATGTCTATAACGTGATTATGGACAGAAAAAATAACCCGAAAACCGGATCCTATACCAATTATCTGTTTGATAAAGGCATAGATAAGATTCTTAAAAAAGTAGGAGAAGAGGCAACGGAAATCGTCATTGCCGCGAAAAATCCGGATCCGGAAGAAATAAAATATGAAATTTCCGATTTTCTGTACCATATTATGGTGCTGATGGCCGTAAAAGGCATCACCTGGGAAGATATTATGCAGGAACTTGTGCGGCGGTAACGGATAATTTATTATGCAGGAACCTGTGCGGCGGTAACGGACAATTATTATGCAGAAACCTGTACGGCGGTAACGGACAATTTCTGTAATGATTTCCCCTGGTTTTACATATTTTATACTATAGTTAAATTCAGGGGAAATCAACATGAAATATGAAAATATTTATGACAGAAAAGCGTATGTGGAACAGGTGAAAAATTCTTTTCGGAGCAAAGAAGATGCGTCTTTTTCCCGTAAAACGGCTGCGTACGGTTCCGAGCAGGAAGATGAAATTCCGGAGGGCCAGTTTAGCGGTTTAAAACTTCGGATCTTTTTCAGCGTTTTCCTTTTTCTGGCAGTTCTGCTCTGTTCGGTCACGGATTACAAATTTTATGGAGTGTCCGTTTCTGACCTTACGAAAAAAATCGAGCATAATTATCATTTTGAAAACATAAAAGAAATGGATTTTCTGGATTTTATCAGCATCGAACAAAAATAAATATGGACATAGAGTAAATAACCAAATTGTTGGAAATACGGTGGTTGCAGGTTTAAGAAAATCTGTTATAATGGGAAAAAAACAACAGAAAAAAGAGTGTGATGAAGTGGCAAAGAATAAACTGGCTTTAAGTGATGAAATTTTATTAACGGTCGACAAACCGGCCCGTTATATCGGAAACGAGATCAATATCGTCAGAAAAGACCCGTCTGCTGTCGACATCCGTTTTGCCATGTGCTTTCCGGACGTCTATGAAATTGGCATGTCGCATCTCGGGATGCAGATTTTGTACGATATGTTTAACAAACGCGACGACGTCTATTGCGAGCGCGTATTTTCCCCCTGGCTGGATCTGCACCAAATATTAAAGGAAAAGCAGATTCCGCTGTTTGCGCTGGAAAGCCAGGACGCGGTCCGAGATTTTGATTTTCTGGGCATTACGATCCAGTATGAAATGTGCTATACGAATATTTTACAGATTTTGGATTTGAGCCGGATCTCTCTTTTTGCAAAAGACCGTGCTGAAAACGATCCGTTTGTCATCGGCGGCGGCCCGTGTACTTATAATCCGGAACCG
This sequence comes from Eubacterium sp., assembly GCA_022796875.1. Classification (GTDB taxonomy): domain Bacteria; phylum Bacillota; class Clostridia; order Lachnospirales; family Lachnospiraceae; genus JAAWJJ01. The sequence goes on from JAAWJJ010000003.1 coordinate 43,647, forward strand.
CTGGCGGATTTTTTTGATCTGTTTTATATCGGAGAGGGCGAAACCGTTTACGATGAACTGTTCCGCGTTTATAAGGAATGGAAAAAATCGGGTGCAGACAGACAGGAATTTCTGATGCAGGCAGCAAAAATTGAGGGAATCTATGTCCCGTCGCTGTATGATGTTAGCTATCATCCGGACGGGACGATCAGTGAAAGAACCCTTAAAACAGCCTTTCAGACGGAACAAATTCCGGACAAGGTGGTTCGTCAGGTCGTAACGGATCTGACCGCGGCGCCTTATCCGGAAAAGCCGTTGGTTCCTTATATCAAAATCACGCAGGACCGCGTGGTACTTGAAATTATGCGCGGCTGCATCCGCGGCTGCCGGTTTTGCCAGGCGGGAACGATCTACCGGCCTGCTCGTCAGAAAGATATCGAAACGTTAAAGAAACAGGCGGCGTTATTGCTTGAAAATACCGGACAGGACGAAATTTCTTTAAGTTCTTTAAGCTCCAGCGATTATACGGAACTGGAAGCACTGGTAAATTTCCTGATTACGGAGTTTAAGTCAAAGGGAGTGAACATTTCCCTGCCATCCTTAAGGATCGACGCGTTTTCGCTGGACGTTATGGGACAGGTTCAGGATATTCGCAAAAGTTCCCTCACTTTCGCGCCGGAAGCCGGTTCCCAGCGTATGCGGAATGTGATCAACAAGGGATTGTCCGAAGAAGAGATTCTGCATGGTGCGGGCCTGGCGTTTGAGGGCGGCTGGCAGAAAGTGAAGTTATACTTTATGCTGGGGCTTCCGTCAGAAACGGAAGAAGATATCCGTGCGATTCCGGAACTGGCTAATAAAATCGCTGTACGTTATTACGAAATTCCGAAAGAGAAGAGAAGCGGAAAATGCCAGATTACGATCAGCACTTCGTTTTTTGTGCCAAAGCCGTTTACTTCGTTCCAGTGGATGCCGATGTGCACCAAAAAAGAATTTCTGGACAAGGCTCATCTGGTAAACGACACCGTAAAAGAACAGTTAAACCGAAAAAGCTTAAAGTACAACTGGCATGAAGCTGACGTTACGTTACTGGAAGGAATCTTTGCACGCGGCGACCGCAGGCTGTCAAAAGTGCTGTTGGAGGCGTATCGCCTGGGATGCCTGTTTGATGCCTGGACGGAAACGTTCGACCATGAAAAATGGGAAAAGGCCTTTGCAAACACCGGAACAGACGGGGCGTTTTACATTTTCCGGACGCGCGGCGAAACGGAAATTTTCCCGTGGGACTTTATTGACGCCGGAGTGAACAAATCGTTTTTATATCGGGAATATGTAAATTCCCTGTCAGAAAAAGTAACTCCAAACTGCCGGGAAACATGTTCCGCCTGTGGAGCGGCAAAATATCAGGGAGGTGTCTGCTATGAAAATCAGAATTGAATTTTCGAAAACGGGCGTGTTAAAGTTTATCGGACATCTGGATATCATGCGGTATTTTCAAAAGGCAATCCGGCGAAGCGGCATTGATATTGCTTACACGGAGGGATTCAGCCCGCATCAGGTCATGTCTTTTGCCGCTCCGCTCGGCGTCGGCCTCGAAAGTGAAAGCGAATATCTGGATATTGAAGTACGCCGGACGCAAAACAGCCGCGTTTCCATGGAAAAATTAAACGCCGCCATGGCGGACGGAATCCGTATTTTATCTTACCGGGTGCTTCCGGAAAATGCAAAAAACGCTATGTCTGTCGTCGCGGCTGCGTCTTACCGGGTTATGTATAAACAAAAAGAAGCGAACCCCTTTACGTTAAACGGACTGGAAGAGAAGATCAGGCAGTACATTACCTCCTGTCCGGTAATTCTGATTACCAAAAAGACAAAAAAAAGCGAACGTCAGATTAACTTAAAGGAGAGTATTTACGAATGTAAGACTGTGGATACCCCGACCGGAGCTGGGTTTGAAATGCTTGTAGCTGCCGGAAGTACGGAAAATATCAAACCGGAACTCGTCCTCAGCTATTTTTATGAAAAATCAGGATTCGAATATCCGAAATATGATCTGCAGATTATCCGGACGGGCGTTTATTACCGTGAGGAAAGCGATGTCTTTTTCGGCCAGGCCGATGGAGCTTCCGGGACGACAGGGAGCGCTTCCAGGCAAGGATACCGATTTTCTCCTTTACGTAAAGCAGGTGAGGATATTGTATAAATTAATCGTCACGCACATCCGGTATCCGAAAGAGGACGGACGGTTCTTTTTGTTTACAGGTCTTCACAACGGAAAACGATTTCTGGAAATGCAGTGCCACAATGAAAAATCAGAATTTTTACTGGGAAATATTTATATCGGAAGAGTACAGAATATCAGTCAAAACCTGAATGCGGCATTTATTGATATCGGCATTTCCGTAAACGGCTATCTTCCGTTAAAAGATAACAGAAAATACCTGTTTACCCATAAAAACGGGAAAGCAGCGTTAAATATCGGGGACGAACTTCTGGTTCAGGTAACGAAAAACGCGATAAAAACAAAGCCTCCGGTGCTCAGCTCTAACTTAAATTTAACCGGAAGTTATGCCGCACTGACAGTGAACAAAACCGGCATCGGAGTATCTTCCAAAATAAAAGGGGAAATCAGGAACAGGCTGAAAGAATGTGTACAGGATATGCAGCATCCGGAATATGGGTGGGTGCTGCGCACAAACAGCGCCAATGTGGAACCGTCCCTGCTGCTTCAGGAAATGGAACAATTAAAAAATATTTATGAGCAGCGCATCAAAACGGCCGTCCATAAAACCGTTTTTTCCCGTATTTATCAAAATAACGATCCGGTTCTGGATTTTATCCGCCATACGAACCGCTCAAACTTAAGCGGAATCGTTACGGACGATCCTGAAATTTACCGGCAGCTCCGAAATTCTTTCCAAAACGACGAAGCTTTTTTGCCTTTTGTTACGTTATATGAGGACGACGGCTATCCTTTAAGCAAACTTTACAGTATCGAAACGGAACTGGAACGGGCCTTGAACCGGAAGGTCTGGTTAAAGTCCGGCGCGTATCTTCTGATCGAACCGACGGAAGCGCTGACGGTCATTGACGTCAACTCCGGAAAGAATACGACGAAAAAGCGAAAAAACGACTATTTTTTGCAGGTAAACCTTGAAGCTGCAAGAGAAATTGCAAATCAGTTAAGATTACGCAATATTTCCGGTATATGTGTCGTGGATTTTATTGATCTGCCAAAGGAAAAACAACCGGAATTCATACAGGAATTTTGCCGGTTTTTAAAAGAAGACCCGATACCGGCTGTTTTTGTAGATCTGACGGCTCTCGGCCTGGCCGAGCTGACGCGCAAAAAAATCTATCCGTCCCTGCACCAGCAGATTTACGGAAAATAAGGATTGACACCCGGAATCACTTATGCTATGATAACGAAGTATGCCGCACAACGAGGTACAAGTCTGCGAAAAGCAGCACCACAGTTGGCGAGTAATGATAATAGGAGGTGCCATATGTACGCGATTATAGCAACAGGTGGTAAACAGTACAAAGTATCCGAAGGCGATATCATTACCATTGAAAAACTTGGAGTCGAAGAAGGCGAAACAGTTACTTTTGACAACATATTAGCCGTAAACGGTGAGAAGTTAGTCGTTGGAAATCCGACGGTGAACGGTGCAACCGTGACAGCTAGCGTTGTAAAAAATGGTAAATCGAAAAAAGTAGTTGTTTACAAGTATAAGAGAAAGACCGGCTATCACAAAAAGAACGGTCACAGACAGCTCTTTACCCAAGTTAAAATTGAAAAAATTAACGGATAAGCAACAGGTTTTCTTATGGTAAAAGTAACCATTTACAAAAACCGCAATCAGGAACTCAAAGGATTTTGCTGTACAGGCCATGCCGGATATGCTGTGCACGGAGAGGATATTGTTTGTGCCGGAGTATCGGTACTGGTACTCAATACGATAAATTCGATCGAACGGTTTACAGAGGAAGAATATGATCTGGAAACGGAGGAATCTTCCGGCCGGATACGTTTTCTGTTAAAGGGCGTCCCGTCGGAAGCGGCAGATCTTTTGTTGAATTCCATGATTTTAGGCTTAGAGGGTATCAGATCAAGTTATGGTAAGAAATATGTAACCCTGAAATTCAAGGAGGTGTAAGACAATGATGAAAATGAACCTTCAGTTTTTTGCACATAAAAAGGGAGTTGGTTCTACAAAGAACGGCAGAGATTCCGAATCCAAAAGATTAGGTGCAAAAAGGGCAGACGGACAATTCGTAAAAGCTGGAAATATTTTATACAGACAGCGCGGAACGAAAGTCCATCCTGGCACAAATGTCGGCAGAGGCGGCGATGATACGTTATATGCAAAGGCAGATGGAATTTTACGTTTTGAAAGAAAAGGAAGGGACAGAAAAGTTGCTTCCGTATATCCAGTAGTCAGCAACGCACAGTAATCAGGCTTTGCAGACTTTCGGTAACAACCCCGGCTTTTAAGAAGTTGGGGTTCTTTTACTTTTGAAGGAGGGGAAAAATGTTTGCAGATCATGCAAAGATTATTATAAAATCTGGCAAAGGCGGCGACGGGCACGTCAGTTTCCACCGCGAAAAATATGTGGCGAACGGCGGTCCGGATGGCGGTGACGGAGGAAAAGGCGGCGATGTTGTTTTTGTCGTGGACCAGGGATTAAATACGTTAACGGATTTCAGGCATCGGCGGAAATTTGCGGCCGCAAACGGAGAAAACGGCGGAAAGAGCAATTGTTCCGGGAAAAAAGGAGAGGACGTCATCCTCAAAGTACCTGCCGGAACCGTGATAAAAGACGCTGAATCCAATAAAGTCATTGCCGATATGTCAGGAGAAAATACCCGCCAGATCATTTTAAAAGGCGGCCGCGGCGGACAGGGAAACCAGCATTATGCCACGGCGACCATGCAGGTGCCGAAATATGCGCAGCCGGGAAAACCAGGAATAGAACTGGAAGTGGTTCTGGAATTAAAAGTAATTGCCGACGTCGGGCTGGTCGGCTTTCCGAATGTCGGAAAGTCTACCTTTTTGTCAAGGGTTACCAATGCACAGCCGAAAATCGCAAATTATCATTTTACCACATTAAACCCGAATCTGGGCGTAGTGGATTTGGAGAGCGGAAACGGATTTGTTATTGCGGACATTCCAGGCCTGATTGAGGGAGCCTCGGAAGGGATCGGCCTCGGGATTCAGTTCCTGCGCCATATCGAGCGTACGCGCGTGATCGTGCATATCGTAGACGCAGCGTCTACAGAGGGACGCGACCCAATCGCTGACATTTATGCCATTAACCGGGAACTGGAAACGTATGATCCTGGCCTGATGGACAAACCGACCGTGATCGCCGCTAACAAAATTGACGCGATTTACGACGGTTCCAATGACGCGATTGATGCGATAAAGGCAGAATTTGAACCAAAGGGGATCCGGGTTATGCCGATTTCTGCAGTCAGCGGCAAAGGAGTCAGGGAATTGCTGTATCATGTACAGGAACTGTTAGCAGAAGCGGAACAGATCCCCGTTGTTTTTGAACAGGAATACGATCCGCAGATGCAGGTATTCAAAGAGGATCCGTTTACTGTTCGATACGACGAAGAAAACGATTATTATGTTGTGGAAGGCCCGAAGATTGAAAAAATGCTTGGTTATACGAATATCGATTCGGAAAAAGGGTTTGTATTTTTCCAGAAATTTTTGAAAGAGCAGGGCGTTTTGGAAGAACTCGAAAAAGCCGGGATAGTAGACGGGGATACGGTTCATATGTACGGACACGAATTTGATTATTATAAGTAACAGAAAGAGTACGGGTGAATAAACATGGAAATTACAAGTAAACAGAGAGCATATTTAAGAAGCCTTGCGAGCACGATAGATCCTGTTTTTCAGATCGGGAAAGCATCTCTGACCCCTGAGATCGTGGCTGCAATTGCCGAAAACATAGAAAAACGGGAACTGATCAAAGTCAGCGTATTAAAAAACTGTTTTGACGATCCGAAAGAACTGGCGGAAATGTTGGGGGAACGGACACAGTCGATTGTCGTACAGGTTGTCGGAAAGAAAATTACTTTATTTAAACAAAAAAAGAAAAATTCCAGGATCACTTTACCGGGAGCATAACAGAATGACCGGAAGTATAAAAGAATAACCGGAAATATAAAAGAATAACCGGAAGCATAAAGGAATGGTGAGATACAATGAATGATCTGCGGCGGGTTGGCATATTGGGAGGTACGTTCGACCCTGTCCACTATGGACACCTTTTAATTGCAGAAAATGCAAGAGAGCAGTTTTTACTGGATGAAATCTGGTTTGTACCAACCGGAGCCTCTCCTCATAAAAATGACAGTGATATATCAGACAGCAGGCATCGTGTGAAAATGCTGTGTCTGGCCATACAGGGACAGCCTCATTTCAAAATCAATGAATGTGAGGTATACAGCCATGAGATCAGTTACACATACCGGACGCTGGAATATTTTTCAAAGGAATATCCCGAAACGGATTTTTATTTTATTATGGGCGCCGATTCCCTGTTTTTACTCGAACACTGGAAACAGCCCGAAATGATATGCCGTTACTGCACGATTTTGGTGGCTGTGCGTGATACGAAAAACGAAAAAGAACTGGAAAAGGAAATTTCATATTTGAAAGATACGTTAAATGCGGATATTTATCCTCTGAATACGCCGAATTTTTATGTATCTTCTCATGAGATCAGAAATCGTGCCGCTCACCGGCAGACGATCAAGTATCTTGTTCCGGATGCGGTGGTAAATTATATTATAGGAAACAGGTTATATTATGACGGAAAATAAAAAAAACAATTCTGAAAACCCGATTTATACGCTTCAGAAAAAACTGGAAAAGGAACTGTCCCCGAAACGTTACAACCATACGCTTGGCGTAATGTACACGGCGGCGGCTTTGGCTATGCGCCACGATCCGTCCGTTATGGAACAGGCAATGACAGCCGGATTACTGCATGATTGTGCCAAAGGGATCCCTTACCAGGAACAATACCGGCTTTGCATGGAGCACCAGATACCGCTTTCTGAAGTGGAAGAGAAAAACCATGCTTTGCTCCATGCCAAACTTGGGGAATGGATGGCAAAAAACAAATATAATCTGAAAGATGAAAAAATCCTGCATGCCATAAAAGTTCACACGACCGGATGTCCGGATATGTCCCTGTTGGAAAAAATCATATATATTTCCGACTATATTGAGCCGGGCAGGAACAAAGCGCACCATTTGCCGGAGATCCGGACGCTGTCATTTCAAAATATTGATCTGGCAGTAGAAAAAATTGCATTTGATGTGTTAAGTTATTTAAAAAAGCAAAACGGGCCGACAGATGAATTAACGATAGCCACATGGGAATGGTATCATCATAAAAACAAAGAAATTTACTGAAACAGGAGGAAACGGAATGGAACAGACAAACGTTGATGTAAAAGGTATGGTAAAAGCGGCATATCAGGCTTTGGACGGCAAAAAAGCGGAAGATATACGAATTATCGATATTCAGGGGGTTACCGTAATTGCCGATTACTTTATTATTGCCAACGGAAGCAACCAGAATCAGCTGGAAGCTATGAAAGATGCCGTAGACGAAGCTCTTTACCGTTTGGGATATCAGTTAAAACAGTTGGAAGGAAACCGCAGCAGCAGCTGGATCCTGATGGATTATGGCGATGTCATTGTCCATTTGTTTTCCAAAGAAGATCGGCTTTTTTATGATCTGGAAAAGATCTGGATGGACGGAAAAACAGTTGCAATCGAAGAACTTTAATAGACGTGCGGCAAATTCATGTATTGCAGAAATGATCCGCTGCAGATAAAGAGGGGGATTTTATCAGTGAATGACCAACAGATTGATTTTTTCTTAAGTGTTGCAAGAAACGGAAGTTTTACTCTTACAGCAGAGGAATTTTACACGACGCAGCCTACTGTCAGCAAATAAATTTCTTATCTGGAAAGTGAATTGGGATTTAAGCTGTTAAATCGCTCCTCTAAAAAATTAAGTTTAACCTCTGCCGGAAGAATTTTACACAGGCAAATCCCGGAATCGAATTAAACTGGGTCACAGACAGACATTCTGTTTTGCAATTGCAGGGACAGATTATGCTCAGGTTACCGGCATTACTTTGGTAATTAATTAATCAAATATTTTACAAAAACTATACAAACAGGAATCAAAAGCTGTTGGCCATGCATCGGAAAGTGCATGGCCGCTTTTCCGTTATATTATAGTAAAACTGGAAGACGCTTACTATGATAAAAACCGGAATACGCCGAAAACTTTTCCGAGAATCTGTGCATCCTCTACAATGATCGGTTCCATCGTATCATTTTCCGGCTGTAGCCGTATAAATCCTTCTTCCTTATAAAATGTTTTTACCGTGGCAGAATCGTCGATCAACGCAACAATAATATCGCCGTTCTGCGCAGTGTCCTGTTGTTGTACCAAAACATTGTCCCCGTTTAAGATACCGGCGTTTATCATGCTTTCTCCTTTGACTTTTAATATGAAAGATTCCGAATTCGGCATCATTTCGGCCGGAACCGGGAAATAGTTTTCGATATTTTCCTGTGCCAATATAGGCTGTCCTGCAGCAACCGTGCCAATAATCGGTACCTGAACCATCTCACGTCTGGTTAAATTGAAGTTATCGTCAATCACTTCAATGGCTCTCGGTTTTGTAGGATCCCTGCGGATATAACCGTTTTTTTCCAGGGTTTCCAGATGGGAGTGAACCGATGAAGTAGATTTCAATTTTACTGCAGCGCATATTTCGCGTACTGCAGGCGGATACCCTTTATGTAAAATTTCCGACTTGATGTATTCCAAAATTTCTCTTTGTTTATCACTGATTTTTCCGTATGACATTATAAAACTCCTTTCATGGCAATAAATTTACTTTTCCATAATGAAACAATTTTTTTAAATTAATAGAAACAAATTTAATTTCTTATATCATAACACATATCTTTCAAAAAATCAAACATATATTCCGAAAATCTGTTCGAATTTTTGTTGACAAACAGATGTTTGCATGATATGATGTCTTTACACAGAATAAATGTTCGTTTTTTACCGTAAAGAAAAGAGGGCAGATGTTATGAAAAATGTATATTCAGGAACAAATTATTTTAACAAAATGAATAGAAACAAAAAAGTATTTTTTATAAAACAATTACTTTTGTTTTTGGTCCTTATAGGAATACTTCCGGTAGTATTGCATGGTATTTCAGTAGCAGGGAAATCAATTGGTTTTACCGGCAGGCAGAATATTACCAGCCAACAGAATTTCACCGGTCAGCAGAAGCCGTCGAAATATTATACCAGTGTTACTATCCGGCCCGGAGATACCCTCTGGTCCATAGCAGAAGAGTATATGCCGGAAGAATACACAGATACCAAGGAATATATTGAAGAAATTATGGAGTTAAACCATTTGCATTCTTATAAAATACATTCCGGAGGAGCTTTAGTTGTTCCATATTATTAAAAATGATTGATTACACCGGCAGATTCCATCCGCGCAGGTTTCCGTTTCTTATTGCAGTAAACATTCGGTTTTTTACTCCTGGATTCTCTGTATTTATTTGCTGCAATAATGTTTTTACATATTCCCGGCGAGTGGCTCCGTCAACCGGACAGGGATTTTTCAACAACGGAAGTTTCTCTTTATTGCAAAATCCGATAATATCGGCTTCACTTAAATAGATGAGCGGACGTATCACTGTGATGTCCATCCGGTCGAGATAAGTTTTTGGTGCAAACGTGTGGAATCTGCCTTCATAAATCAAAGACATCATCATTGTTTCTACCACGTCGTCTTTGTGATGGCCGTAAGCAATTTTATTGCAGCCAAGGTCTTTTACTGCCTGATTTAAAGCGCCTTTACGCATTTTTGCACACAAAGAACAGGGATTGTCTTCTTTGCGGATACCAAATACGATTTCGCTGATTTCTGTCTTTACAATATGTAAAGGTATCTGCAGCTGACTGCAAAATTGCTCCATTTGCCTGGTATTAATATTTTGGAATCCCAAGTCGCAAAAAGCGGCAACAATTGTAAAAGAATGCGGATAGAAACGTTTTAAAGCGTTTAGCGAGCATAACAAAGTCAGGCTGTCTTTTCCTCCTGACAACCCAACTGCGATTTTATCGCCGGATTCGATCAAATGATAGTCGTCAATTGCTTTTCTTGTGTAACTAAGTAATTGTTGTAATTTCATTATTAAAATCCTTCTCTGATATTTTTTATGGTATAATATCGACAGATATTATACCGCCCGAATGGGCATCCAACCCGGAGGGACCATGTTCGCTTGCGAACATGGTATAATATCGACAGATATTATACCGTCCGAATGGGCATCCAACCCGGAGGGACCATGTTCGCAAGCGAACATGATATAATATCGACAGATATCAATTTTAATTTTACCATATAAAGAAGCGTTGGAAAAGGAGAAAAAATGAGGTTTATTATTCAACGGGTACAACAGGCGAATGTAGTAGTAGAAGAGAAAGAGATCGGTAAGATCGGAAAGGGATTTTTAGTTTTTATCGGAATCGGCCAAAATGACACGCAGGAAGTCGCAGACAAAATGCTGAAAAAAATGTTAAACCTGCGTATTTTTGAAGATGAAGCAGGGAAAACCAATCTTTCTTTAAGCGATGTAAACGGTGAAATACTGCTAATCTCGCAGTTTACGCTTTATGCAAATTGTAAAAAGGGCAACCGGCCGTCTTTTACAGAGGCCGGTGCGCCAAAAGAATCAGAAGAACTCTACCAATATATCGTTACGAAAGTAAACGAAACAGTATCGGTTACAGAACATGGAATCTTCGGTGCCGATATGAAAGTCAGCCTGATAAACGATGGTCCGTTTACCATTATTCTGGATTCTGAGAACCTTTAAACCAAAGAAATTTCATTCCTTATTGTTATATTTTACCGCGTTTGCAGCGCGTTGTTTATGTTCATCCTCAATAGCTGCATAATAGTCAATTGTTGTATTAATGTTTTCATGCCCAAGGACGTCTGCAACTAACCGGATATCCCCTGTAGAACGGTATAAAGCAGTCCCATAGGTACTTCTCAATTTATGCGGTGTGATTTTTTTGTTTTTTACTACGAGTTTTGAATATTTTTTCACAAGGTTTTCAATGGCGTCCACGCTGATCCGTTTGTTTTGCATCGAAAAAAACAAGGCATCTGTATGTCCGTCCGCCGGTATGATAAAAGAACGTTCCCCTGTAATATAGTCTTCTAAAACATTATGAATTTCATAGTTAAAATAAAGGATATCCTGGCCGCCGCCTTTTCGGACGATCGTTATGGTATTTGCTTTCAAATCGACGTCGGCCAGATCCAGGCCGGCACATTCGGAAACACGGATACCGGTTCCAAGCATCAACGTAAGAATAGCTAAATCACGTTGCTTTGTCTTGTCCAGGTATCTTCTCTGGCGTTCCGTAATCTGTTCATTTCCTTTATCAACAGCTTCCAAAATCGCTTGGACCTCGTTGTTATTCATACGGATAATATTTTTATCCTTTTTTATTTTCGGCATTTTCACCAGCGCCATTGGATTGGAAGAAATATTTTCATGCTCCAGATGGTATTTGAATAATCCGCGTAATGCTGACAATTTCCGGGAGATTGACTTTTTATTATTTTCATGTTTTTCGCCTTCTATATCCGAAAATTCCAGAAAATGCTGATATTCGATAATATCCAGGGAATTTAAAGCTTCCAACTCTGTGATTTTAAAGTCTTTGGTAGTATAATTTTCAAAAGTTGGATTGCTGTTTTGCAAATAACGCAAAAACGTAAGTATGTCATAACTATAAGAAATCAACGTACTTGTCTGTGCAGTCATTTCTTTATCATAAATAAAATCTCTTACAAACTGTGGGGAAACAGCAAGTAATTCCCTCAATCTTTTGATCTGATGCTTTCTTTTATCTTTGTAATATTCTGAATCTTTTCCCATTTTCCTTACCTCCAGTGCTTATTGAGTGTTAAATAGATTTAATAAATTTCAAAAACAGATATTATGTGTTAAATATTTCTTAAGTCTTACAGTTCAAAACTGCCATAATTAGTTTACAATAAGAATATTATGAAATCTAATTGTATTGATATGACTTATCCACAGAAAATTGTGGATAAGGGGAAAACCACTGAATGTGGAAAAGTCGTACTTATCCACTTCATTTATCGGAAAAACAGATATTTATCCGATAGTTTAATGTTACCAAACTACTGCTCTTTTGTCAATATTTTCAAATAAAAAAACCAGGAAAAACCGTCAATTACCGCGAGTAATGAGGAAAATGGGGCTGTCGCATTAAGAAAAGTGATTTTTGCTTAAGTGCGACAGCCCCATTTGACAAATACCGCGATGGTCAAATTGACTTGGTAATTCCTGGTTTTGTTCAGATTTATTTTTCAGTTATTTAGCAATTGCAATTGCTTCAATTTCCACAAGGCCGCCTTTTGGCAGATTAGCAACTTCCACACAGGAACGGGCCGGAACTTCATGACAAAAATATTTTGCATAAATTTCATTTACCTGTGCAAAATCAGCAATATCTGCAAGGAAAATACTGGTTTTAATGACATGGTCAAGATCAGAACCACAGCCTTCCAAAATTGTTTTCAAATTTTCAAGACTTTGTACCGTTTGATCTTTAATACCTTTCGGGAGCGTACCGTCCGATGGATGTAAACCTAATTGACCGGAAATAAAAATAAAATTATCTGTTTTTACCGCATGCACATAAGGACCAACTGCCGCTGGCGCACCCGGTACATTTATAGATTGTTTCATGATAGATTTCTTCCTTTCTTCTGATTGTTATGAAACTTTTCTTCTTCATTATGATACTATTTTGACAAGCGTTTTAAACTTTGATAGACTTATTAAAATTTCATAATTTCACAATACTTTAAGATCATTTCCACGCAGCCGTCTATTCCAAGTTTGGAACTGTCAAGCGTTAAATTATACGCGCGGGAATCGCCCCATTTTTTGCTTGCATAGTAATTATAATAACTTGCGCGGTTTTTATCTGTTTTCGCAATCAGTTCTTTCGCTTTGGCATCGCTCAACTGAAAACGTTTTGCAATGTTGGCAATTCGGTAATCCAGATTGGCATGAACAAATACATTGCAGACATTTTTCATGTTTTCTAATGCGTAATCAGCGCAACGGCCGACAATGACGCAGGATTCTTTCTGTGCCAGTGATTTGATTGTATCAAATTGAGCAAGGAAAACTTTTTGGTTCAGAGGCATTTCTACATAACTGTTTTGGGAATATCCCCACATACTATTGGTGTCCATGACCAAAGAATATAAAAAGCTTTTTGTCGGTTTCTCATCATTATGCTCAAAAATCTCTTTACAAAACCCACTGTCTTTTGCTGCCATTTGCAGCAATTCTTTGTCATAGCAGGAAATCCCGAGTTTTTCTGCCGTTTTTTCACCAATTTCTTTTCCGCCGCTTCCAAATTCTCTTCCTATTGTAACTACAACTTTTTCCATTCCTGTCACCCTTTCTTACTTACAATTTCTATTCTTTTAGCATATTATTCTTCCATTTCCAATAACATCTGGAAATTCTATATCTTCATACTACTATTATAATTGATTTAACGTAATTTTTCTAATAAATTTATAAAATATTTCGGCAACGGTGCCTGAAGTTCCATATACTGTTTTATCGTTGGATGGAGAAAGCCAATCGTCATGGCATGAAGAGTCTGTCCCTGTAAATGGAATTTGTTTTTTCCGTTTCCGTATACTTCGTCACCTAATAACGGATGGCCAATACTCGCCATATGAACGCGTATTTGATGCGTTCGTCCAGTTTCCAACCGAAATTCCATATATGTGGCATCCCTGAAACGTTCCAGCACCTGATAATGTGTAATAGCATCCCGGCCGTTTTTTACATTTACAGCCATTTTCTTTCGCTCTGTTGGATGCCGGCCGATCGCTGTTCGAATTACCCCGCTGTCCTCTTTTACAATTCCTTTGACAATGCCTCTGTAAATCCGTGTAACAGAATGTTCTTTGATCTGCTGTGCAATGTCCTGATGCGCGGAGTCAGTTTTACATATGATCAGGGAGCCGCTTGTATCCATATCAATTCGATGTACAATACCGGGACGAATGGCGCCGTTGATACCGGATAAACTGTTTTTGCAGTGATACATAACCGCATTTACCAGAGTATGGTCGGTGTGTCCCGCAGCCGGATGAACTACCATTCCCTTTGGTTTATTTACGATCAGCAGATCGTCGTCTTCAAACAGAATGTCGAGCGGAATATTTTCCGGCTCAATGCTTAACGTAATAGGATCTGGGATATTTATTTCGATATGGTCGTGCAGCCGGATTTTATAGTTTGATTTTATAGCTTTACCGTTTACGAATACGTTTTCTTTCTGAATCAGCTTTTGCAAATAAGAACGGGTATAATCTTTAATTTTTTCACATAGATATTTATCGATTCGCATTCCCGCTTCTTTTTCGGTTGCAGCAAATACTTCTTTTTTCATAGTTTTATTTCTTATTCCTGATTTTCGTTTCTGGTTCCTGGTTTCGGTTCCTGGTCACATTTTTTGTTTTTGTTCCAGATCTGATTAAAATCAGTTTCTTTATAATAAAAAATCAGTAAAACAATAAATGCGATTGCTCCTCCTGTGACATAAATATCTGCAACATTAAAAACCGGAAAATTGATCAGCCTAAAATAGAAAAAGTCAACGACATACTTATTTGTTACCCGATCAATGAAATTTCCGATTGCCCCTGCTATAACGAGAACCGCAATGACATGAAGCGGGAAAAATCTCCTTTCTGTTGGCAGCTTCCAGTAAAAATACACAATGACAGCCAGAATCACAATGGTTGCAATGTAAAATAACATCTGTTTTTCCTGCATGATTCCAAAAGCAGCCCCCTGATTTTCCAAATAATGGAGCACGAAAACGTCTTTGATCAGGACAAAGTCTTCCTGCCCTTTCAAATGCACAACCGCAAGATTTTTTGTAATCCGGTCAAGAATGATCAATAAAATAACGGCAACCGCTCCTAGTACAAAACCGGCACTTTTTTTCATCGCTACTACTCCTTACACAAATTTCATCTAAAACTTCATCCGGACAGAGCTCCAAATTTCATCTAAAAACTTCATCTGAACAGGACTTCAATTGCTTCCAGTAATTGGTCATCATCAATGTTTCTGTCAATCACTGCGTTTCCGATAGATTTTAATAACACAAATTTTACGGTTCCGGCTTCCATTTTTTTGTCGGATTTGGAAACCGTTAATATTTCTTTTGCGCTGATTTCTCCGGCATCACGGCAGGAAATATCCAGTTTTGTCGGCAAATGATATGCATTTAATAACAAAACTGTATTTTCAAATTCTTCCTGGGAAATATGTCCCAACCGATAGGAAAGATATAACGCGGATACGATACCCAGGGAAACACATTCTCCATGCAGTAATACAAAATCCGTTTTCATTTCCACCGCATGGCCGATTGTGTGCCCAAAATTCAGTAACGCCCGCTCCCCTTTTTCTTTCGGATCTTTTTCTACAATGGCTCTTTTAATCAGACAGCTTTCATAAATCATATGCTCCAGTGCGTCCATGTTCCGCGCCAAAATATGTTCCCTGTTTTCTGATAGCCACCTGAAATACTCTTTATTTTTTATCAATCCATGTTTGATGATTTCTCCCATTCCCGAAATAAATTCTTTTTCAGGCAATGTTTTTAATACTGATAAATTGATATAAACCAGTTTTGGCATATAAAATGCTCCCACCATGTTCTTGTATTTTAGAAAATCCACTCCCGTTTTTCCGCCAATACTGCTGTCCACCTGCGACAACAAAGAGGTTGGGATCTGAATAAAATCAATTCCTCTAAGGTAAGTTGCGGCGGTAAATCCAGTCAGATCACCTACAACTCCGCCGCCAAGCGCCAGCAAAAGATCTCGTCTTTCAAAATGATTTTCCACAAGATATTCATACAAATGCTGAACCGTATTCAAATTCTTTTGCGGCTCACCGGCCGAAAACACAAAAAGAAATATATTAAAATAATTTTCTTTTAACTTTTCTTCCAGCTCTTTTGCATACAGGGGGGATACGTTACTGTCGCTGATAATACAGATTTTGATTGTACTATCATAATTTAATTTTTTCAAACCTAAAATAAGTTTGTTAAATCCTGATTCTATTTGTATGTTATATATCGTATTTCCCTCGTAATGAACGGGTAATTCTCTGGCCATTTTTTCCTCCTGCAATATATTTCTTATTATCATATATATTTTTCAAGCGTAACCCTCAGTTTCCCCTTTTTAGATAATCCATGTATCCTGGCCAACACATATTTTCCGTGTCCGCGGACAGACAGAATATCCTGCTCTGCACAAAGATAATCGGGTTTTATAATATTTCGTGCATTGATAAATACCAGTTTGGCTGCAATCTGCCGCACCGCCTCACTACGGGAAATATTACAGCATGCGGCAACAACGCAATCCAGCCGTACCGAAGTGACTGTCTTTTGGAACGCTTCCTTTTTCGGAGAAAAAGCATCCATCTCCTCTTCACAAATACTTATTGTAATATCCGTATGCCGGATTTTTCCCAGTTCTCCTGTCAGAAATTCGGCGATCCTTTTGCAACAAAAAATATAACTTTCTTTTTCTTTCACCAAAATATCGCCAAGCAGCTTTCTTTCAATTCCCAGATGCATACATGCCCCGAGCACGTCGCGATGTGTAAGCGTTTCTGCAAACTTTGCATGACGCGGCGAGGCTTTCAGACATATGATCGGGTATGAAATATTTCTTTCACTAAAAGAAAGAGCATCAGGTATAAATGCTACCATCTGACGCTCTGAACTTTCATAACCACCATATAGCTGAAACTTTGTGTGAATTTCCTGCCGGTGCTGTAAAAACAGATCTGCTTCATTCATATTCAGGAAATCGGAAAATAAAATCTGATTTCTTGCCGCTGCTTTCATGGATAACCCCAGCAGTTGTTTTAATAAGAACTTCTCTTCTTCAGACATTTTCATTCATTCCTATGCCTAAAACATGCTTTGCATTGCCGGCATGTCAAAAGCATCCGCTATTTCCGAAAAATCGCCGGAAATATCAACCTGAGCCGGTGTAATGATAAAAATGTAATCAGAAATTTTTTGCAGGTTTCCGTTTATGGCAAAGGAAGAACCGCAGGCAAAATCAATAATCCTCTGCGCAACATCCAAATTAAGCCCTTCCAGATTTAAAATAACCGTCCGGTTGCTTAAAAGCGTTTCGGTAATCTCCTTTGAATCATTAAAAGAAATTGGTTTAATGATACAGACTTCCATATTACCGGAAACTCTCCTGCTTGTACGCATTGGAGTCACCTTTTGTGACTGTTTTGTAGTCTTTTCTCTTGACTTATTATCTACTACCGTATAGGATACCGCCTCTTCCTTTTCCTCCTGGCTGCGGCGGAAACTTCTCTTCTTTGGCATTTCTTCTTCATATTCATCATCGTCAAACTCATCGTAGAAATCATCTTCGTCATCTTCTGCGTTTAACTTCATCATGTCCAGAAACTTATCTAAGACGCCCATTTTTAAATACTCCTTCCAGCATTACTGAATGCTTTTTAAATAATTTCTCTCCCCAAAAATACCGGTTCCGACACGCACCATCGTTGCTCCTTCTTCAATGGCTACCGTGTAGTCGCCTGTCATTCCCATGGACAAAATACTCATATCTACATTATCAATGTTTTTGCCGTCAATGTCAACAGATAATTGTTTGATTTGGCGGAAATAGTGCCTGTTTTCTTCCGGATCTTCCACATATGGGGCAATTGTCATAAGCCCTTTTACTTTTACTCCTTTTAATTCTGCCACCTGACGGATTAATTCGATCGTATCTTCGGCTGCAATTCCAAATTTACTTTCTTCTTCTGCAATATTAACTTCAATTAAAACCGGAATCACACGATGATTTTTCTGCGCATGGATACTGATCTCCTCAGCCAGACGATACGTGTCCACGGAATGGATTAAAGTAACGTAAGGAGCCAGATACTTCACTTTGTTTCTCTGCAAATGCCCGATCATATGCCAGTGTGTTTCCTCGGACATCAACTCCTGCTTTTCCGTCATTTCCTGAACCTTATTTTCTCCAAATTCACGGCAGCCGCATGCGAATGCTTCGTTTAAGAGATCGACCGGTTTTGTCTTTCCGACGGCAATCAGTGTTACTTCACTGCGCTCCCGTCCTGCACGCTTACAGGCGGCCTGAATATTTTCCTCTATCTGTTTTAAGTTCTCTTCAATCATAGTTTCGTACTTCCTCCTGTTAGTCTTTCTGTTGGTGTTTCATTAAAAGTAGATTTTATTATTTGAATAAAAATATCTGTCTGGCTTATTTCCTGCAAAATTCAGCTTTTAATTTACAAGTTCTCCTTCTTTCATGCTTGTCCCGTCTAATGCAATATGGTCATATAAACTTAAACCGTAATCAGTTTGAAGTTTCACAATACTGTATTCTTCGTTTTCGGCAGTCACTTCAATTTTTTTGAAAACGGCATACCCCTTGTTGATATTATAGACCCCCTGCAGGGAATCTTTCTCTTTTACAGTGTAGGTTTCACTGGAATCCGGCTTTAAGATCACGCTGCCAGCCGGAATTTCCCTCGCATCAATATAATAAAAATGATCTTTTTTATTATAAATGGTCGTGTTCACAAAAGACGCGTCCGTATTATCCTCATTTTTTACAAGCAGCCCCAGCGATCCGGTATCATCTCCTGACAGAAAATACTCTTCTGGAACCAGAAAAAAATCTTTTTCTATAATGGCGCTTTTAGGAATCTTTAACCCTTCGTTTTTATCCAGCATCAGTTCTATGGACAAAAAACGGTCCGACAGAAACCTGACCAGCGAATTTCTTAAGGTCAGGATCAAATAGGGAATGTTATCTTTTGTCACAATTTTACTCTCTGCCCATGCGGAAGTATCGTCCTTTAAAAAACGTATTTTTACATTACTTTCTTCTGCCAGCAAAGAGATCAGCGTATCGTCAATCGGTACTACAATATTCCAGTATTCGCTTGTAATCAGCTTGTAAACCGGTGTCCCGATGGTAGTGCTTTCCTGTACTCTCAAATTGTTTTTCTGATAATCCGGCGAAGAAAACATGTCGCCGGTAAAAGTATCTGCGGTAATTCCCTCGTACCCGTCAGTGTAATATGCCACAATTCCGGGTTCTGCCGCGGTATGAACGGAAAAACTGCCGCCGGTTTCCTGATTTAATTCCTCCAGCGCTTCCCGCGATAAGGCCTCGTTCAATTCCGCATCTATTTCCTCTTTATATCGGTAAACGGAAGAAAAATCTTCATCTTCATAAACCGTTAAAAATTTTTTGATGGAATCCGCCATAAAATCCAGAGTTTCCTGTGTTAAAGAGGAACCGTTCTGCGCTGCCTCCACAATTTGTTTATAGTATTCACCGTTTTCATCCACAGAGTAAATCTGATCTCCAAAAGATACTTTCGCCCCGTCTTTCTGGTAATAATTGACATATCCGTTTTCTTCAGATAATACGACTTTTTCTTCATACAACGCAAGTCCCGTATAGGTAGTATTGGCGGCCAGCGCTCCCTGCTGAACTTCATAAACAGACACATGCCGGGCGGTAACATAACTGACCACCTGTACGACCAAATAGCATAAAATGAAAATAAATACAATAATTCCAATATTCAGTTTTACCGGTTTGTGAAAACGAATTATTTTATTTTTTTCTGACACGAATAAAATACCGCCTTTTGCTCAAAATAAGAAGAAACACCACCATTATAAGGAGAGAAAGGAAATTTTCATATGAATACCAGGGCATTGGATTATACTTTATTAACGCTGGTCATTATCGGCGCGATAAACTGGGGATTAACCGGCCTCTTCCACTTTGACCTGATCGCATGGATCTTTGGCAGCTACACCTGGTGGGCAAGGATCATCTATCTGATCATCGGCATTGCAGGGATCCTTTTGATCAGTCTGTATGGAAGAATCCGTTCGGCAACCCAATAAATAAGGCTCCACTTCTTCATCTGCAAAGCTGCAGTGTTTTCGGAAGTGGAGCAATTTCTTTCGGTTCTTATAAATCTACAACTATGTAATCTTTAATATCGTCAGATAATGTATCCGAATTTTTTGATACGCTTAATACAAAATTCACATGGAAATTATCACTGATTGCTTCCAATTTACGAATGACGTGGTCAATCTCATCGTCTTTCGTATTGGAAATCGTCAGGAAACTGTCTAAAAACATTTCTTCCAGATCGTGGTCCTGAGAAATAATTCCGCATATAAAACCTAAAAATTCGTCGCTGTTCGAAATCGGGAAATCTCTTACGTTGATCAAACGGATCTTATTGCTTAGTTCATACATTTTTTTTGTATTTTTATCAATATATACGACATTTCCATTTGCTTTTTTTACCATGTCATTGACCCTCTCCAGCAAATGTTTTGTTTTTCCTTTCCCTTTTTCTCCACATATTATCTGCACCATAGCAATATCCTCCTTAATCATAATAATGGGAAAGAGAGCTTTCACCATCATTTTTTCGCTATAAAAGCTTTAGAAGCTTTTTTCTTTGCCGGACGATTTGTCCATATACACATTATATAAGATTCAACCGGATAATACAACCTCTAATACGTAAAATTTGTTAATAGTTCCGTCATGCAGGTATACAGATTTTCACGGTTTTCCGCTTTCAGGACAATTGATATAAACAATTCATTTTTGCTGTTTTGCGACAAAAGAACCAGGCAGTTCCCGGCGCTGTTCGTCGTCCCCGTTTTCCCGCCGATCACCGTAACATTTTCCGGCACGGCAGTATTTCCGTTAAAATACTGATTGGTCGATTCCCAGGACTGCTCCGTCGCTTCTCCGGAAGCGGAAGTATAATTCGCTGTATAATTATGTGTGGAAATCAGTTGGTAAAACTGTTCGTTTTTGCAGGCTTCGTTAAAAATCAGGTACAGATCATACGCACAGGTATAGTGGTTTTCATCATGCAGCCCGTGCGGGTTCATGAAATGAGAACGGGTCGCCCCCATTTTTGCTGCTTCCTCATTCATAAGTGCCACAAAAGCTTCGTTATTGCCTGAAATATGCTCCGCAATAGCGTTTGCCGCGTCGTTTCCGCTGCAGAGAAGCAGTCCGTACAACAACTGCTCTAACGTCAGCGTATCTCCCGCTTTTAACCCGCAGTTCGAAGAGTCGGACGGAAGATCCACCGCGCTTTCGGATACCGTTACCGTATCGCTTAAGTTCCCGTATTTTACCGCCAGATAACCGGTTAAAATCTTCGTTGTGCTGGCCGGGTACATCTGTTCATATATTTTCTGCGAAGCGTTTACCGTACGGTCCGTCAGGTCAAACACGGCAGAAGAAACGGAAAGGGAAGAGTCGAATTGATCCGTAGCAATATCTTCCGTATCCGCCACACAAAGATCTTCGGCAAAAAGACTCATTTCCGAATATGTACTGTTTCCGGTAATTCCATATGCACCGGAAGTTTTAAATACATCGTAACGGTTTGCAATTTCTGTTTCTTTGCCCAGGGAACATGCGGCCAGAAAGTAAACCGATACTATCAGTAACCCGCTTAAAATCGCTTTATTTATACATCTCACGCCACTCTAAATCTCCTCTGTCCAATGATTTGATCAACAGTTCGGCTGTCGCCAGATTTGTTGCCAGCGGAATATTGTAAACATCGCACAATTTCACAACATTGTTTACATCAGGTTCATAGGATTTGGGCGTCAGGGGATCTCTCAAAAAAATGATCAGGTCCATATTATTGTTTTCGATCTCCGCACAAAGCTGTTGCGCACCGCCCAGATGCCCGGTTAAAAACTTATGCACGTTTAAATTGGCTACCTCTTCAATCAGGCGTCCCGTTGTTCCCGTTGCAAATAATTCGTTTCTGTGCAGAATTCCCTGATACGCAATACAAAAATTCTGCATCAGTTTCTTTTTGGAATCATGTGCAATTAATCCAATATTCATTTCTCAATTCCCCCTATCCATATTTTTTTGGCTGCAGCCCTACATTTAATACCATTCCGATTCCGATAAACAACGAAAGCAGGGATGATAATCCGTAACTTACAAACGGCAGCGTCACTCCAGTGTTTGGTATCAAGCCAGTAGCAACGCCCAGATTAACAAACGACTGGAAACCGATCAGCGCCGCCATGCCAGTGCAAATCAGCTTACCGGAAAGGTCTTTTGCCCTCCTGCCTAAAATAATACACTCTAATGCAATTAAAAACAATAAAATAATAATAATTGCGCAGCCCACAAATCCCAGTTCTTCTCCGGAAACGGCGAAAATAAAGTCCGTCTGCGGCGCGCTGATGAAATTTCCGTTTTTCACCGACGCAACAAGGTTATTATTCAGGCCTTTTCCCCAGAGCTGTCCGGAGCCGATCGCCATAATGGAATTCATCTGCTGGTACGCCAGATCCGGATAATCTTCCGGATGCAGCCATGCCAAAATACGGTTTACCTGATAACCGTGCAGAATGTTCTGATCTGGCTGTAAAATCATCCAAAATCCGATTGCAAATACCGGCAGAAATACCGCCAGAGCTCCGGCTACGATTTTATAGCTGACTCCAGCCACAAATACCATAGCCAGAAAAATCAAAATCGTTACGATGGAGGAAGATAAATCAGGCTGTTTTAATATTCCAAAAATCGGAATCGCAGCCAGGATCACGGCAGTTGCCAATATTTTAAAATCGCTTACTTTTTCCTGAAATCTGGCAAAAAAACCTGCAAAAAACAAAATCAATACAATTTTTGCCAATTCCGTAGGCTGGAAACGGATGCCTGCGATCTCAATCCACCTTGTCGCGCCTCCGGCATCGTCACCTATAAAGTATACGAGTAATAACAGTCCTATATTCAATATATAAAAGATCCATCGGAAACGGATCAGATAAGAATAATCAATCAAAGTTACAACGACCATTACGACCAGACCGCCGGCAAGTCCCAGAATTTGTTTGTTCTGTACAGATTCTCTGGCGCTTCCAATTACCAATATGCCGATGACCGTCAGTAAAACGACATAAAAAATCAACCGAAAATCAATATTCTTTATTCGATACTGTTTTTTCATAATAAATTTTTACCTTTTTCTCATATCCTTGATTGGTATGTTTGCATAGATCGCAGGTACAGTGCCATTCGAAGTTTCAGATTCTGTCTGAGTGATCTGGATGTCCAGTCCATCCGAATCTATTTCTACATATTTTGAAATCACCTGGATAATATCATTTTTAATATTTTCCATGATGTCCGGAGAACAATTTGTTCTGTCCGAAACAAGTACCAGTTTTAAACGGTCCTTGGCAACATCACCGGAATTTTTTCTGTGAAAAAAATCCATTAACCCCATAACGGTTCCTCCTAGTTTTTCTTAAACAATCCGGCGAGCCGGGACCATACATTGCTTTTTATTTCCAGATCCATAAACGGAACTTCTTCACCGATGATCCTCCGGCAGATATTTGCATAAGCCTGTCCGGCCATGGAACTGCCCCCGACCAGAGGTTCGCCCTGGTTTGTTGCAATAACGACCTGTTCGTCGTCCGGAACCGCGCCGATCAGAGGAATAGATAAAATTTCCACGACGTCTTCAATAGACATCATATCGCCGCGTTTTACCATATCCATACGCAGGCGGTTGACGATCAATTCAATCTTTTTGGTTTCATTGGCGTCCAAAAGGCCGATAATCCGATCTGCGTCACGGATCGCGGATACTTCCGGCGTCGTTACTACCAAAGCCCGGTCCGCTCCTGCGATCGCATTCTGGAATCCCTGCTCAATACCGGCAGGACAATCCAGCAATATGTAATCAAATTCTTCCCTCAGTTCTGCCGTCAGTTTCTTCATCTGTTCCGGGGTCACGGATGATTTATCTCTTGTCTGCGCAGACGGAAGCAAATACAGTTCCGGATACTTTTTATCCCGGATTAACGCCTGTTTGATGCGGCAGTTGCCCTCCACAACGTCTACCAGGTTGTAAACGATCCGGTTTTCCAGCCCCATGACTACATCCAGATTTCTCAACCCGATGTCCGTATCGATTAATACTACTTTTTTGTTCAGCTGGGCAAGGCCGGTTCCCACGTTTGCCGTCGTAGTTGTTTTTCCGACGCCTCCCTTTCCAGATGTAATGACAATGACTTCACTCATTTTATTTTCCTCCTAAAATTCTAAATTATTCAAAAATCCTCTGGTAATTGTTTCGATACAAATATTGCCATTTAATACTACCGCAGCCTGCGGCTCCGGCGCAACTGCTTTTTTTTGCTTTTTTCGAAAATTTTTCGGATGGGAATCTTCGCTTCTGGCAAGATAGTTTCCGATGCGGATCTGCATTGGATCCATCTCCAGCGCGACAACAAAGGTTTTGTCATTACCATAAATACCCGCATATGCAATTCCTTTTAACGCACCCAGTACAATGATATTCCCGCCAGAAACGACGCGCGCTCCCGGATTGACGTCGCCGATCACGACAATCGAACGTTCCGTTTCCAAAGACTGGCCGCTTCGAAGCGTTCCGCGGTAAAATTCTCCGGAATTTGCATAACTGTCTATCAGGTCATATTCCCCTGCCGTCTGACCGGTTTGAATAGCTCCGACTTTTTCCAGGGCCTTTCTGCATTTTACTTCGAGAACTTCATCCGAATCCATAATACAGGAAACCGTAATGTCGATTGTGTCGGTAATTGTCTGTATGATCTGACATTGTTCTTCCTGTGATAACTCTCTGCCGGAAAAAGAAATCGCGACAACGGCGTCCTGAAAGAATTTTTCACACTGCTTAAACTTTTCTTTTACCTGTAACAGAAGCTGTTCCAACGGTAATTCGTTATCCAGAATAAGCTGAATACCGTATTTATTGCTTTTTATGATAACCGGTTCTTTCAAAATGCGTTCCCTCCTTAAAATCAGTCTGCGAAAGAGTTCGCCGTATTGTCAACGTCTGCTGCAGAATTGGTAATCAATTGTTCTTCCGGCTGTATATTCAGGCAGTATGACAATACTTTCGATGTCAGGTCTGCCGCGTTGGAAGAAGAATAACCGAACGCAATTCTGGTGGCAACGGATATTTGTGGATTTTCATACGGGGCATAGCTTAAAAATAACGCATGGTTTGCTCTCGTCTGGTCTTCCTGTGCCGTACCGGTTTTACCAGCGACCGCAACCGGAAAATTATTAAATTCTTTGTGGCTTTCCACTACCATCCTCATACCGGAATGGATGGCTGCCCACGTGGTATCGGATATTTCGGTAATTTGCCGCTCTACCTGCGGTTTGAATTCCTGGAGTACGTTTCCGTCGGAATCCGTTACTTTATTCAGTAAAGTATATTTATAGACCGTTCCGCTGTTGGCCACGGCAGTTACATAACGTGCCAGTTCCGTTGTCGTATAGGCGTTATTGCTCTGTCCGATCGAAGCACGGATCGGATATTCGTCCGCAATTTTCGGTTCGCTCTCCGGTATTTCAATTCCGGTTTTGGAATTCAGTCCGAATAATTCCGCATAATTGTGCAGTTTTTCCAATCCTATCGTATCGTTGTAAGCACCGCCTGACAGGCTCATCCGGTACCCGGTTTCATAAAAGAAATAGTTACAGGAGTCGCGGATCGCTTCCGAAACGTTGATGCTTCCATGCGTCGTATGCGACTGTGTATAAAGCCAGCAGCGTGGGCTTGGCGTTTCTTTTTCGAAAATCCCCTCGTCCGTGATTTGCTCTCCGGTACTGATCACGCCCTCGGTCAACCCGGCTGCAGCGACCAGCATTTTAAACGTAGAACCAGGCGCTGTTTTCTGCTGTGTTGCGTAGTTATATAACGGCAGCGCCAAATTGTCGTTTAAAGAAGCAAAATAATCGGAATCCACGGAATTTGCCAGTCGGTTATTATCATACCCCGGATAAGTAACGCAGGCCAGTAATTCTCCGGTATTCACATCCGTAACCACGCAGGATGCGGAACACGGATCCAGCGCCAACTGCGCCGGGGTAATCTCCAGCGTACGGATTTTTTCTTTGAAAAATGTGTACGCGCTCACGGAACCGGAAGATAACTGCGCATACATAGCGGCGTCTTCCGCCAGTACGCCCTGGTCGTACAAAATCATTCCAAGCTGCGTACCGCTTACGGCGTCCGACTTTATCAGGTATTTATACAGCAGTTTGGAAAACTTCTTCTCCGCAGCAATATTTTCAATAATATAGTTGATCACAGACTGGTACATTTCATCTGAATCGGAATATTTACTTCCGGTTTCAAAGCCGGAAGTATCCAGCCATCCTTTTGCAATACAATAATCCAGATACTCGTTCAGGCTTAAAGCGCCTTCGCGCCATTTCAAATACGTTTCGTCCGTTTTATCAATGACGCTGTTGTCCAGGATTTTATTTTGCCGCAGCATCGTCATAATATAGGTGATGTAATCTTTCATTTCTTCATCCAGATCCGTAAATGCTACCGGGGCTGGATTGTTTAACAATGCCGTAATTTCGTTTAAAACGCTCTGCTGTTTCCCCTGGAACGTAGCCTCCACTTCTTTTTCAACTGAACTTGCATCCGTTTCTGCAAAATGCAGGATATCTATCATATTATTGTTGATGGTAGCAAAATAAACGTCGTAGATCGGTATCTGAATATCAGACGCTGATGCGGAAGACGTATCGTAAGAACGGATATTTTGTATTTTACTGTACAGAATACCGGCTAACTGCTGCTCGATCAGCCGGTATATGACTTGCGTCATTTTCTTGTCGATGGACAGATATACGTCGTTTCCGACTGTAGGTTCGGAGCGTTCGGTCACTTCTATTACCTTTCCCATGTTATCGACATAAACGGTTTCCAAACCTTTTTTTCCCTGCAGCTCGGATTCCATGACCTGTTCCATCCCGGATTTCCCGACAACGTCGTTTAACGTATAGTGTTCGTTATCTTTGGATAATTCTTCATACTCTTCCGGAGAGATTTTTCCGGTATAGCCGATGATATGGGCAAAATATTCACTGTCCACATAGCGTCTGACCGTATCTTCCGCAATGTCGACTCCCTGCAGCTCGTCCGAATTTTCCTTAATATAGGCGACAGTCTTCTCACTGACATTTTCGGCGATCGTTGTGATCACATATCGGGAAAAGCTGTACTGCGACAGGGCGTAACGAAGCACTACCAGGCGGTAATAATCTTTTTTTTCATAGTCGCCGGCTTTAATGTCAAACCGTTTTTCATTACCAAGGTCTTCCATGACTTTCGCCGCCGTCGTATTTTCATCCGCGTCTTTGCATTTTTCTTTAAACTCGTCTACCGTGGCATAACCGTAGACGTCCGCCAGAAAACGAAGCCGGGAAGAACCTTCTGCCATGTATTCATAATCTCCGTTTTCATTCATAAAAATTCCGAAAGAGTTGGAAATGCTGTCGCCGTTTGCATCCAGAACCTGAAGCACTTTGTATAAAATTTCATTTAAAGCGCTGTTCTTTTCTTTGTTGTTTTCATAAGAACCATTATCTTCAATCGTCACGCTGTACGCCAGTTCATTGTAGGCCAGCAGTTCCCCGTTACGGTCGTATATATTCCCCCGCGCACTGTTTATCGTACGCTCTTTTTTGATTTTCAACTGGTAATTTTCCTGATAAGTGCTGCCGTTTACGATTTGTAAGACAAAAACTCTCTGAAGCAGCACCAGACACAATACGACCATGATCACTGCCAATACAAATAAACGCGACTTCATCAGGTTTTTTAAAAAATCTTTGATTACCTCAAACAAACTTACTTGCACTCCTTCTCTCAATCTCTTCCAAATGTCCATTTATTTTCAGAAGGATATAATACAATATTAACGTAACAATGATCGTATAGATCAGTTCCGGAACCATCAGCCGTACGACATAATATCCGAAATCCGTCCTGTTCCGGAAAAAAAACTGGAAGAAATAAATTACAAGATTTAATCCAAAATCGCTGGCGCCGATCAAAAGCATCGGCAGACGTACTTCTTCCGGGAAAAATGATTTGCGGAAAAAGCCGTTTAAAAAACCGATATACATATAAAGCAATGCATAAAATCCGATAATTCCGCCAAAGAAAATATCAATTAAAAATCCGCAGATAAAACCAACGGCCATACCCTCTTTCTTCCCGCGCATAAAGCCAAAAGAAGAGGTAACGACGATCAGCAGATTCGGAGAAACAGACGCAATCGCAAGACTTTTAAATATTGTATTTTGTAAAAGGAAACACACAATAATGATTACGATCACCGTTATTTTTCTTCTCATTTACCGCCCTGCCCCTCATAGTTCTTTGTCTGCATGATGACTAACACTTTATCCAGATGCTTAAAATCTGCCGCCGGAGTCACCGTGCCGGATTTGGTCAGATTATTGGCGTCGTATTCCAGAGTGTCGATATAACCGATCCGCAGTCCCGGCAAATACCTGTCGCTGACATTGGAAGTCACTAACTGATCTCCTGCTTTGACTTTATCGTCTTCATCCTGCAAATTGTTCAGTTCTATAACCTGGTTTTCATTCATCATCTGCAGGTTGCCTCCGATCACGCAGTAATCGGAAGTGTTTACTACCTGTGCGCTGACATTATTAGTATCGTCGATAATGGAACGTACTTTTGCATAATTCGGCCCGACGTCGATCACGATTCCTACCAAACCGCCTCCGGCCAGCACGTTCATATCTTTTGTAATGCCGTCGTTCGTCCCTTTATCAATTAAAAAAGTGGAAAACCAGTTGCTGGAATCTTTCCCGACTACCGTTGCCGTTACTTTTTCATAATCGCTGTATTCTTTATCCACTTCAAGCAGTTCCTGCAGTTTATCCAGTTCATACTGATCCAGTTTGAGGGAATTGAGTTCTTCCGTCAGTTCATTCACCTGCGTTTTTAACTCTTCGTTTTCTTCCATCACGGTATACAGTTCCTGAACGTGCTCAATTCTGTTTGAAATAGCGGAACCGACGTAATTGATTCCTTTCTGCATCGGGATAAATACATATCCGGCCACGGTATTTAACGGTCCGCCCGAAATATTAAGCGTAAAACTGACAAACATAAAAACAACGCAGATGATAGTTAAAATCAGCAGAATATATTTTGTTGGAAAAGTTGTCTTCTTTTTTAGATTTCGTTTCATTCTAACCTCTATTATTTCTGAACGGCAAAATCCATTTCATTTTTATTAGCGATATATCCTTGATTTTAAGCTGTATGCAAGCTTATAATATTTATCGTCTGAAACTATTTTGTTTAACCCTCTGACCACACACTCCTCCGGACTTTCCGTCGTATTGACTTTGATCTTTGTCATATCGGTAAACATAGTATCAAAATTGTGTATCTTAGAAGAACCACCGGTTAGATAAATACCGGTATGTATAATATCACGCGCCAGTTCCGGAGGCGTTTTTTCCAGAATCATTTTTATGGAATTACAAATGGAATTGACATTTTCCTTGATCGCTTCATATACGATCGACGATGTAATCTCCATTTCTACCGGCAGCCCGCTCACCACGTCGCGCCCTACGATAACGGAAGAGTTTTCTTCTCCCGGGAGCGCGCTTGCCAGTTCTTCTTTTAGCTGCTTGGAAGTTTTCTGTCCGATCATCAGGTTAAAATTCCGTTTGATATAATTGGAAATGCTTTCATCGATTTTATTTCCGCCGAAATGGAGCAGATCGCTGATCACAAGGCCTCCCAGGGAAATCACGGAAATCTCCGTTGTATCGGCGCCAATATCGACGACCATAATTCCGGTCGGCTCCGTGACGTCCAGCCCCAACCCGACGGCGTCCGCAATCGGTTTTTCACATAACAGTACGCTCTTCGGTTTGAAATGGCTTTTATAAAACAGATCAAAAAACGCTTTCTTTTCCACTTCCGTAATTGCCGTCGGCACCGCTACAATAAATTCCGCGCCTTTTATTTTGGATTTTACGGCCCGTTCCAACAACTGGCCGATCATCGTCTGTACATTATTAAAATCTGCGATCACTCCGTTGATCACCGGAAAAGAAACCTGGATATGCTCCGGCGCTTTTTCATACATAGCATATGCTTCGTCGCCATATGCATACATCTGATTTTTGTTTACAATCGCAATCGTATTTTTCTCGTTAATAATCTTACCGGTTGCTTTGCAGAAAACTTTCAGATTACAAGTACCTAAATCAATTCCAAAAACATTATTAGACATTATTTTCTCCCTTACTTCTCTGTATAGTAGCGCAGCGCTATACAATGATCTGGTGTTCCCGAAAGCTAAAATATTCGTTATCGCCGATTATAATATGATCGGCCAGAACGATACCCAGCATATCCCCGCATTGTTTTAACGTTTCCGTTACTCTTTTGTCAGAATCAGATGGAAACAGATTTCCGCCCGGATGATTGTGAAGCAGAATAATATAAACCGCTTTTGCTTCCAGCGCGGTCAGGAATACTTCCCTCGGGGATACCAGGCTCTTATTTACCGTACCCATGGAAAGCAGCCTGTCCCCGATCAAATGGCATCCGTTGTCAAACATGCTGACAATCACCCGTTCTGTCTGGGCGTATCTGAGTTCTTCCATATAATAACAGGCAACGCTGCGCGCATCGGACAGCAACATTCTCGGAGCCGATTTCAGTTTGTGGATACGTTTTGCTATTTCACCGATACATTTCATTTGCAGCGCTTTCACCCTGCCGATACCGGGAATTTCCTCCAGTTCTTCTTTGGTAAGTTTACAGAGGTTTAACAGACTGTTTTCATTGATCTCAAGAATCTGTTGTGCCAGTTCCAATGCATTGTATTCTTTTGTGCCGTTACGCAGTATAATAGAAAGCAGCTCGGAATCAGTCAGATAGTCTATCCCATACCGTTCTGCTTTTTCATAGGGGCGCGCCTCTACAGGCATTAGTTTCATAGTGTTTACTTTCATTCGTTACAATATTTTTATCCCTATCTCAATTCTTCTGTGCATAGGCAATCTATCGTTATTCTACCACATTTACATAATGATGTACATGAATTATTCTTATTATTTTATTAAATCTTTCACAACAGTTCAGCCATAGCCAAAATTATGGGCGAATCATGACCCAGGCCACCCTCTCTTGCCGCATTGCGGCAATTCACCTTGTGCTTGCATGAATGAGCACATAATGACGGCTATGAGCGGAACACCCCTTAAGCCTCAGACAGAAGCTGCTTTAGCAGCGGATAGCCTGCCTGGCAGGCGGTCTGTGGCCTGTTACAGGGACGTGGGCTGAACTGTTTGTTATTTTATCATGTAAGATGTGCCGCCCCGGCACGGCACATTTCATCCAATGACTTCATAATACCGAATTTTGCGTGATACCAGGTCAGTCCCCCCTGAAAATACACGGTATACGGTTCTTTTAACGGCCCGTCCGCACTCAATTCAATAGAGGAACCCTGTACAAACGCTCCGGCTGCCATAATAACTTTGCTGTCATATCCCGGCATCTCCCATGCTTCGGGCGTTATATAGGAATCCACCGGCGCTGCGGCCTGTATTCCTTTACAAAATGCATTCAGGCCGTCAGCCGATTTTAATGTCACTGCCTGAATAATATCGTGGCGGGATTCCACAGAGTCCGGTATGACCGGAAATCCTAACGGTTCATATATATTTGCCGCGAATACCGCGCCCTTTAAAGCGCCGGCAACGATGGTCGGCGCCAGGAAAAAACCCTGCATAAAAGACTGTATGATTCCGAGGGAAGCGCCGACTTCTTTTCCAAGTCCCGGAGAAGTCAGACGGTACGCGGCGTTTTCCACGCACTCCGTTTTTCCGGCAATGTAGCCGCCGCTTGCCGCCAGGCCGCCGCCGGGATTTTTGATCAGGGAACCGACGATCATATCCGCATTTACCTGCGTCGGCTCCCTCTCTTCCACAAATTCCCCGTAACAGTTATCCACCATACAGATGACGTCCGGTTTTATAGATTTGACAAAGGAAATCAACTTTCCGATTTGCGCTACCGAAAAGGACGGCCGCGTCTGGTATCCTTTGGAACGCTGGATCGTTACCAGTTTCGTTTTCTCCCCAATCGCGGCGCGGATGCCGGCATAATCAAAAAAACCGTCTTCCAGAAGATCCACCTGCCGGTAGGTAATCCCGTATTCTGCCAGGGAACCTTTTGACGGACGGATTCCGATTACTTCTTCCAGGGTATCGTACGGTTTTCCGGCCGGTGAAAGCAGCTCGTCCCCCGGGCGCAGGTTGGATAACAGCGCCAGCGCCAGCGCATGGGTCCCACAGGTGATCTGCGGACGCACTAACGCCGCCTCCGCTTCAAAACAGTCGGCATATACCTGTTCTAACGTATCCCGTCCCACATCATCATAACCGTATCCGCTGCTTCCGTTAAAACATTCCGCATTCACATGGTTTTTCTGCATGGCATGCAGGACTTTCAACTGATTGTATTCGGCGGTTGCATCAATTGCCTGAAACCGCTCTTTTAAGTTTTCTTCCACGCGCGTGCAGTACTCATATACCGCTTCGCTGATTCCCATTTTTAAATATTGTTCTTTTCTGTATTTATCCATATATTTTATCTATTATTCCCTGTATTTTATTTTCTATATTCTCTTTTTCTTTCTGTAAGCGATTTTTCTATATTCTCTTTTTCTTTCTGTAAGCGATTTTTCACTCATTTTTTGTTATCTCTTATTTTTTATTATCCATTTCCGCGAGCATTTTTTTCAGCAGCATTTCATCGCTTTTATAAATCTGCCGATCTAACCAGATCACGTCCCGTTCTCTTTTAAACCAGGTCAGCTGCCGTTTTGCAAAATGCCTGGTATCCCGTTTGATCCGGTAAACCGCTTCTTCCAGGGAAATGTTTCCTTCCAGGTAATCCAATATTTCTTTATATCCCAACCCCTGCATAGATGTCATACCTCTGATGCAGCCGGATTCTACAAGCTGTTTTACTTCTTCCACCAATCCCTGTTCTAACATATCGTCCACCCGTTTTTCGATACGTTCGTATAATTTCTGGCGTTCATCCGTCAGCACGAAATAATAAAAATCATACGGACTGGCTTTCTGACGTTCTTTCCTGTTATGCTCCGATATCTTTTCACCGGTAAAACGATAATATTCCAACGCCCGGATAACCCGTTTGATATTATTTTCATGAATCATGCCGGCAGAAACTTCATCTACCTGCCGAAGCATTTCATGCAGTACATGAGATCCTTCTTTTTTTGCAAGTTCTTCTAACTGCCTGCGGTATTCCATATCGTCGGCCTGGCTCGTAAAATCAATTCCGTAAAGAACCGATTGAATATAAAAACCGGTTCCTCCTGCAAGGATTGGAATTTTTCCGTCCTGAAAAATCTTCGTGATCGCTTCTTGCGCCATTTGCTGGAAACGGACGACGTTAAACTCTTCGGTCGGTTCTAACACATCCAGAAGATAATGCTCTACTCCCTGCATTTCCCGGCTGCTGATTTTGCCGGAACCGATATCCATATGTTTATATACCTGCATGGAATCTGCAGAAACAACCGCGCCGCCGATTTCTTTTGCCAGCATAACGGAAAGATTTGTTTTACCGGCAGAGGTCGGGCCGGTCAGGATAATTAACCGTGGTTTTTTCATAGCTGCCTTTCTGACTGATATCATAAAATTCTTCTATAATTTTCGTACAGTTCTCATACAATTCTCTTGAATTTCTTTTCCAGTTCGTATTTACTCATCGTAATCAGTGTCGGTCTGCCGTGAGGGCACTGATACGGATTGTCCAGTTCCATGAGTTCTGCAATCAGGCTCTTAGCTTCCGGCAGGGAAAGCTTCTGGTTTCCTTTTACCGCCGCCTTACATGACATCGACGCGATTTTTTCAAGAACCGTCTGCGGCGTCGAGCGGTCGCTTAACCCCGACAGGTTATCGAGTATTTCCAGAAACAAAGACTGCTGATTTAAATGAAACAAATTTTGCGGTACGGCGCTGACCGCGTATTCTTTTCCGCCAAACTGGCTGATTTCAAATCCGAGCGACGTAAAATCCTGCATATATTTTGTTAGAAGTCCCTGTTCCTGATCGGTCAGTGTCAAAATGATCGGCGGACTGACCATCTGTGAAAAATGCTCTTTGTCTGCCAGCGCTTTCATGGTTCGTTCAAACAGCACCTTTTCATGCGCCGCATGCTGATCCAGGATATAAAGCCGGTTTTCATATTCCATCAGCCAGTACGTATCAAAAAGCTGTCCTATCATGTGAATCCGATCCGCCATATTTTCTTTCAGCAGCCCGCCCGTTTGTCCGTCTAAAGTATCTGAACGCCCGGCAAACAGATTTTCCTGTTCATAATTCATGGTTTCCTGTACCATATATTTTTCAGAATTTTCAGCTGTCTTTTGCACCATCGGTTCTTTCGGTTTTTCCATTCCTGCTTCCCGTACCGCCGGTTCTTTCAGTTTTTCCATTCTTGCTTCCCGTACTACCGGTTCTTTCGGTTTTTCAGTCATGGCTTCCCGTATGATTGCTTCTTTTGGCTTCTCAGCCATGGCTTCCTGCACAACCGTCCTCTCCGGTTCGTATTGCCTGCTGTATGGGGAATCTTTTGCTACATACTCTTTTACTTTTCCCAGACGCTTCATACGCTGCGCTTCAAACGGCTCCGTCCGGTCATAAAGCGGTTTTTGCCGGGAGCCTTTCTCCAACGGCTTTTCTTCTTTCTCCAGGGAAATTTCCGGAATCAGTTCTTTTTCTTCGAGCGACTGTTTGACTATATCATGCAAAAACTGGTAAATTCGTTCGTTTTCGCTGAAACGGAGTTCCATTTTGGTTGGATGGACGTTAACGTCTACTTCTTCCCCATGAAAAGAAAAATGCAGTACCGTAAAAGGATACTGATGCTGCATCAGATGCAGTTTGTATCCGTCCTCAATTGCTTTGGAAAGCAGTTTGCTCTTTATATACCGTCCATTGACAAAATAATTTTCAAAATTCCGGTTGCCTCTGGCTACAATCGGCTTTCCGATAAAACCGTTTACTTCAAAAAGTTCGTTTTTCTGCCGTATTTCAATCAGATTGGCGGTAATGTCCCGGCCGTAAATCTGATAAATCACGTCTTTTAACCGGTGGTTTCCGGGCGTATGCAGTTTCGGCTGCTGATTCACAATTAACTGAAAGGAAATATCCGGATGCGATAACGCCAGCTTTTCCACGAGCGCGCTGATATAACCGGCTTCTGTCTGCGGCGTTTTTAAAAACTTCTTCCGGGCCGGAGTGTGGAAAAACAAATTTCGGACCAGGAAAGTCGTTCCGTCCGGCGCCCCGATTTCTTCTAATGCTCCGGGGAGTCCGTCTTCAATCAGAAAACGGACTCCGGTCAGTTCCGACGGTGTTTTCGTGATCAGTTCCACCTGCGATACGGCGGCGATGCTCGAAAGCGCTTCCCCTCGGAACCCCAGCGAAACAATAGAATTTAAATCCTCTATACTACGGATTTTGCTGGTGGAATGCCGTAAAAAAGCAGTCTGAACTTCCTCTTTTGCGATTCCGCAGCCGTTGTCTGTAATTCGGATAAAGGAAATCCCGCCTTCTTTGATCTCTACGGTAATAGCCGTCGCATTTGCGTCGATGGCGTTTTCCACAAGTTCTTTGACGACGGAAGAAGGCCGTTCGATCACTTCTCCGGCCGCAATTTTGTCAATCGTCTGTTTGTCCAACAATTCGATACCTGGCATGTTTTGTTTTCCTTTCCATAACACCTGTTTACCGACGGTTATTGATCTTTTGCCTGTTTACCAGCGGTTATTGATCTTGCTTTGCAGCTCGTACAGCTTGTTCAGAGCGTCTAGCGGTGTCATATTACCAATGTCAAGCGTACGTATCTCTTCGATAATGTCGTCGTCTTTTATCGTATCAAACAGTGACATCTGCGCCATCTCCATGGAGTCCTGAGGCGGTACCGCCCGTCCGATTTCCGGTACGGAGATGCCTTTTACCGTATTCGACAGGTTTTGTGCGATCAGTTCCTGTAAAATCACTTTTGCTCTCTCGATGACGGAATCCGGTACGCCGGCCAGTTTTGCCACCTGTATGCCATAACTTTTATCCGCGCCTCCCGGAACGATTTTTCTTAAAAACACGATCTCGTCGCCGTTTTCTTTGACGGCAATGCAGTAATTCGTTACGTTATCCAGCTTTCCTTCCAGTTCGGTCAGTTCATGGTAATGTGTGGCAAACAGTGTTTTTGCCCCTAACAGTTTCGGATTACTGATATGCTCCACAACGGACCAGGCGATGCTCAATCCGTCGAATGTGCTTGTCCCGCGGCCAATTTCATCCAGTATAATCAGAGAATCTGACGTGGCGTTTCTTAAAATATTGGCGACTTCATTCATTTCCACCATAAACGTACTCTGACCGGAAGCCAGATCATCCGAAGCGCCTACCCTGGTGAAAATGCGGTCGCAAATACCGATATCCGCAGATTTTGCCGGAACAAAACTTCCAATCTGCGCCATCAGCACAATCAGCGCGCACTGCCTCATATAAGTAGATTTTCCGGCCATATTAGGCCCGGTAATGATGGAAATGCGCTTTTTATGATTATCCAGATAAGTGTCGTTTGCGATAAACATGCCGTTATCAATCATTTTTTCCACAACCGGATGCCTGCCGCTCTTAATACTAATTTTTCCTTTGTTATTGATGCGCGGCCGGCAGTAACTGTTCTGGGAAGCGACTACGGACAGCGATACCAGTACGTCCAGCAGCGCGACGGCTTTGGCGCTGGACTGAATACGCAGAACCTGTTCTGAAATCTGGTTTCTTACCTGTGAAAACAGTTCATATTCCAGGCTGGAAAGCCGGTCTTCCGCACCCAGGATCACATCTTCCATTTCCTTTAATTCCGGCGTAATGTACCGCTCTGCATTCGTTAACGTCTGTTTACGCAAAAAATAGTCCGGAACCAGCGACTTGTACGAATTGGTCACTTCCAGATAATAGCCGAACACTTTGTTATATTTTATTTTCAGATTTTTGATGCCCGTTTTTTCCCGTTCTTTGGATTCGAGGCTTGCCAGCCATGTTTTTCCGTCCGTTTTCGCATTCCGCAGACGTTTTACTTCTTTATGATAGGTTGATTTGATAATTCCGCCGTCCCTGATCGTAATCGGCGGTTCTTCTTCGATCGCATCTTCGATCAGCTGATAAATATCCTGCAGCTCGTCCATCTGCTCCCGGACTTCCCGAAGCAGAGGCGTCT
The DNA here is from genome assembly GCA_022796875.1 of Eubacterium sp. Lineage (GTDB taxonomy): Bacteria > Bacillota > Clostridia > Lachnospirales > Lachnospiraceae > JAAWJJ01. The sequence goes on from JAAWJJ010000003.1 coordinate 81,116, forward strand.
GATACGAAGCCAGCAGCGATTTGATATGCGGCAGCATTCCGATCGAATTTTTAAAAGACAGTAAATCGCGCGGATTTGCCGTCTGGTATGTAATCCGGCTGATCAGCCGTTCCAGGTCATAAATCGGCGCCAGATACTCCCGCAGTTCTTCCCGTTCGATCATCTGGCCTCCGAGTTCCTCGATCGCATCCTGTCGTCTGACGATTTCTTCTTTCTGAATCAGCGGCTGTTCGACAAAAGAACGAAGAAGCCTCGCGCCCATTGCAGTTTTCGTTTTATCCAGCACCCACAATAAAGAGCCGCGTTTTTGCTTTTCCCGCATCGTTTCCACGAGTTCCAGATTGCGTCTTGTCGAACTGTCCAGAATCATAAATGTCCCTGTCGTATACGGGTGAAGCGCCGTCATCTGCTCCAGGGAGTTTTTCTGCGTTTCATACAGATAGCGCAGCAGAGAGCCGGAAGCGGCGGCGCCGTTCGGAAACATTTCCAGCCCCAGCGCCTGCAAACCGGTTACTTTAAAATGCCGGCACAAAATATTTGTTACCGTATCGTCGTTAAAATACCAGTCCTCCAGAGCGGACACGGAAACGGAAATCCGTTGCCTTAACTCTTCCAATTCAAACCCGCTGACTAAAAAAGCTTCGTTGCAAATGATTTCTGTAGGTACAAATTTATAAATTTCATCTTTTAATTTATGTAGGGAATCCAGTTCCGTCGTATAAAAATCACCGGTCGTAATGTCCGCTACCGCAATTCCGAAGCGGTCCGCCAGATACACAATGCACAGCAGGTAATTATTTTTGGACTCATCCAGAGCCGCGGTATCAAAATTTGTGCCGGGAGTTACGACGCGTACGACTTCGCGCTTTACCATCCCTTTTGCCATTTTCGGGTCTTCTACCTGCTCGCACACCGCCACTTTGTATCCTTTTTCCACCAGGCGGGTCAGGTAGCTGTCAGCCGCGTGATAAGGGACGCCGCACATAGGCGCTTTTTCCTCCAAACCGCAGTTTTTCCCGGTTAGCGTCAGTTCCAGTTCTTTCGATGCTATTTTAGCGTCCTCAAAAAACATTTCGTAAAAATCACCTAACCGGTAGAACAAAATACAATCCTGATACTCTTTTTTTGTTGTCAGATAGTGCTGCATCATTGGTGTTAATTCAGCCAAATTCTTTTCCTCCATTAAGTTACCCATTATACCATTTTGCGTATTCTTTTGCAATCGCTTCTGCCACTTTCATGCCGTCCATCGCCGCGGACATGATGCCTCCCGCATACCCTGCGCCTTCTCCGCACGGATAGATTCCTCCAATCTCGGATTCGTACCGTTCGTTTCTTAAAATCCGTACCGGGGAAGAAGTTCTGCTCTCCACTCCGCTTAAAATGGCATCCGGACGGTTAAATCCCCTGATTTTCTTTCCAAATTCTTCCATTCCCTCTATAAAACTCTTATTCAGAGATTCCGGAAACAGTTCCCTCAAATTAGCAAACCGTACCGCTCCTTTGACGCAGGAATCAAATTCGCCGTAGTTCGCAGATCTTGTATTTTCCTTAAAATCTCCGTATAATTGCTGCGGAATGGCGCCGTTTCCGAGTAAATAGGCTTTTTTCTCCAGTTCCCTTTGAAATGCGATTCCCGCCAAAGCGTCTTTTGTAGGAAAATCTTCCGGCGTTACGGAAATAATAATAGCGCTGTTTGCGTTTTTGGCGCTGCGGCTGCGGTAACTCATGCCGTTTACAGCCAGCATCTTTTCTTCCGAGGAAGCGTTTACCACATAACCGCCGGGGCACATGCAAAAGGAATACACCCCTCTTTTGCAGGCAGCTTGCATATGCACTTTGTAAGACGCGGCAGGCAGTTTCATACGGTTTTCCTCGTGAAAATTTTCCCTGCCGTATTCATGCGAATCGTAACGATTTTCCAGATGATATTGCGAAACATCAATCATTTGCTGCGGATGTTCCACCCGAAAACCGACCGCAAACGCTTTTGCTTCCATAGGAATCCCTTTTTGCGACAGCATCAAAAATGTATCTCTGGCGCTGTGGCCCAAAGCAAGTACCGCGACATGCGCAGGCAGACATTCTTCATTTTGTAAGATCAGATGCGATAGATTTCCCTGTTCCAATTCTAATCCAGTTAGTTTTGTTTCAAAGCGAAATTCACCGCCGTTTTTCTCAATACTTTCGCGCAAGTTTTTGACAACCCGAACCAGAATATCTGTTCCAATATGGGGGTTTGCTTCATACAAAATGTCTTCTGAAGCTCCCATCTGCACAAACAGCTTCAAAGCCTCCCGGTTTCGCCCGTACTTATCTTTCACTAACGTATTCAGTTTCCCGTCGGAAAAAGTCCCAGCGCCGCCCTCTCCGAACTGAACGTTGGATTCCGGCTCCAACACGCCCTGCTCCCAAAACCGCTGTACATCTTCTGTTCTTTTGTCAACGCGTTTTCCGCGTTCCAGAACGATCGGCGCGTAGCCGTTTCGGGCAAGATAATAAGCACAGAACAGTCCGGCCGGACCACTCCCGACAATCACAGGACGGTAACATAATTTTTTGCTTCCGGAATTCGGGAAACGGTATTTTTCTTTTTTAGTTAACATAATGTTTTTACCGTCTACTATTTTTTGGACGCGCTGTTCCCTTTTCAATTTCACATCAATTGTATAGGAATAATGCATCTCTTTCTTTCTGGAATCCAGAGATTTCCGAAAAATCTTCCAGGAAATCAGTTCTGCCGGAGAAACACGCAGCATACGACAGATTTTTTTTTCAATATCGTCCCGGGTGTGTCGAACGGGAAGTCTTAACTGACAGATCCTTATCATTTCCTGCTTCTCCTTTTCTGATCACAATGAAACTTTTCCGAATGTTCCGTTTTGCGGTTTCTTTCCGGATGTTCCGTTTTACGGCTTCTTTGCGGATGTTCCGTTTTGCGGCTTCTTTCCGGATACTCCGTTTTGCAGTCCATCGCAGCTGCCTGCCCGGCAAGATAACCGCTGGTCCACGCCCACTGTAAATTATATCCGCCGCAGATGCCGTCCACATCCAGAATCTCCCCGGCAAAATACAGGCCGTTTACCAGACGGGATTCAAACGTCCGCTCTTTCACCTGCGACAAATCTACCCCTCCTGCCGTCACCTGCGCATTGGCAAAAGGTTTGGTTCCGTTGATGTTCATCGGAAATGTTTTAATGGAAAGGGTAAACTTTTCCAACTGATGATCCGAAATCGTTTCCATAAGTTCCGTTCCGGATATTCCGGACTGTTTACGTAAAAATTCTACCAGTTTCTTATTCAAAACGCCCGTCATTGCTTCTTCCATGGTATGCCTCTTATGTCTGCCTTTTTTGCGCTTGTACAATTCTTCTTGCAGCCATTCAAGGGACCTGTCCGGCAGAAAGTCAATTTGTACAGTAACTTTCTTTTTATCGCTTAATCCATAAGCTGCGGTCCGTGAAAACTGAAATACCGGAATACCGGAAATTCCATAAGCGGTAAGCTGCAGTTCACCCTCTTCCACCGATTTCTCTTCCCCGGCGACCAACAAGTGCAATTTTGCTTTTGTCCGTACTCCGGCAAGCATTTTTAAATCTTTTTGCTCCGATGTAAGCGGTACTAACGCCGGTACTAATCCGGTAACAGAATGGCCGAATTTTTTCGCCAGGCGATAGCCGCTTCCGTCGCTTCCGGTCTGTACGGCCGCTTTCCCACCAGTCGCAAGAATACAACTCGTAGCTAAAATCTGTGTTTTTTCCGTATTTATGTAAAAACAGTCTTTTTTGGTAACGGAAACCACATGTTCTCCCAAAAATTCTTCCACGTTCAGGCGTCTGGCTTCCAGCCGCAGGATATCCAATATAGACGATGCCTGTCCAGAGTTTGGATAACAATAGCCGTTTTTTGATACTGCAAGCACACCCAGCTCTTCAAAGAAACGTACCGTTTCTTTATGGCCAAACCGGCCAAGCGCGGACATGACAAATGCAGGATCAGCGCTGTAATAGCAAGCCTCCTCCTGCAATTCGTTTGTAAAATTACATTTTCCATTTCCGGTAACAAGCAGTTTTTTTCCCACCCGGCTGTTGTGTTCCACAATTACGGTATGCGCACCGTGACCGGCGGCACTTATGGCCGCCATAAGACCGGCGGCGCCTCCTCCGATAATTGCTATGTCATATATCATCGTCTGCATGATAAATTTCCTCTCTTTATCTGCATTTTACCATAGGGAAATTTGTTTTTCAATGTTTTTGCGCGTGCTTCAGCAAATACAAATCACAGTTACGAAGAGTACGACTCCAGAAATTGATACAGGCTGTCAATAGAATAAAAGGCGATTCCTTCTTCTAACTGCGCCTGCCACTCTTCTTCCAGTTCTTCCGGCATAATTCCGGTTGTCATATATAATGTGACGCCGTCTGCAAGATAAACATCCAGATAGCCGTCGTTCTTTTTAATCAAAAACAGCACATGTTCTTCATTTGCCGCCGTTTCAAAAACAGTTTCCTCTTCCTCCGCTGCTTCTTTTGTTTCGGTACTGTCTGTATTTTCCGTATTTTCCGCATATTCCGCCATTTCTATTTCCGGAATCTGTTCCGGCTCGGCTGTTCCAGAAAAAAGCCGGTAGCTGATAAAAAAAGTCCCAACGGCAATCAATGCGACCACAATAAAAGAAATACGAATACGAGTATTTTGGTTCATAGTTTTCCCCTCCCTGATACAAGTATTCGCATTCTTTTATATTTTTATACATATTTTAATGCTTATTATAGTAAATTCCCAGTAGTTTTTTATAGTCTGCAGAACCAAGCTGGTCAAGCACCCGTTCTGCCTGCTTTTTGATTTCAGGCTCCACACAGGCAAATATATTTGATGTCCTTGCCATTTAAATTACATCCTTTTGCTATATAGTATATCATATTTTGCTTGCGATACACATGCGTTCCGCTTGAATTACAACAAAAATTTTAATGAAGTATATGGAATTTCCTTAAAATACGGATAATCAGATCCCCTTTTGGAACACTCTGGAGTTCTTCTTCATTCAGCCCCTTAAAAACAATTAAAAATATGCCGTACGTGGCGATGCCTGCCAAAATCGCTACGACCGTAGAGATAAAATTGCTTTTTACCAGTTTGATCAGCAATTCATAGACAAAAAATACTACGACGCCCATAGCTGCCGAAGAAACGCACGGAAGCAAAAATGTCTTTTTGATTTCCTGCCTGTGGCGTACGTAACGCCGCACGGCGACTCCGTTTAAAATACACATTAATAATGCGTAAAAAGCATTTGCCAGTACCACCGCCTCAATCGTCATATGTAATCCAAACATCAGGAATAAAAGAAAAACAATATGCACTCCCAAAGCGATAATCGCATTAATGACCGGAACTCGCATACGATTGATTCCCTGCAGGATGCCATTAGACAATGTGGAAAGGGAATAGAAGACGATCGAAACGGCCCCAACCCGGATCAGATGACCGGCCAGCTCCGAAGTGCCGGGAAACAGCATCTGCATGATCGGATCTGCCAAAACGAACATTCCGACCGCACACGGAATAGCAATCACCATAATAAAGCGGGTAACGATATTGATCTTATAACGGACCAGTTTTCTGTCACGGTTTACAAACGCCGCCGTAAGGGACGGAACGCTCGAAGCCGCCATAGCGGAGGCAATCGAAATAGGGACGTTCGTAAGCAGTTTGTATTTTCCTGAAAAGATTCCCCACCAGATTTTAATATCATTTCCCGAATACCCCTGCATCACGGCAATATTTTTAAACAGCCACTGGTCGAAAATGGAACTAATATTATAAATCGTCGTGCTTAACAGTACCGGAACCACTGTCAGTATAATGACTTTCAACACGTCGCTATAGCTTTCTGTTTTTTTCATCTTATCCCGCCGCATCATGCGCCGGAACGTCGGACGGTACGCGAAAAACACAAACGACACAAAAAACAGGCCGACCACGGCTCCTACGCAGGTGCCAAGCGTGCCGCCGGCCGCTCCGTATGCCTGTGCATAGTTTTCTTCCTGTCCCAGTACGGCGCCGACTTTCGCACCGTAAGAAAACAGAATATAGGAAGCGCCGATACTGATCGCGGCATTTGCAATCTGCTCCGCAATCTGTGAAACCGCGCTCGGCATCATTGTTCCCAGTCCCTGGAAAAAACCGCGTATCGTGCCCAAAACGGCAACGACCAATAAGGTCGGGGCAAGAACTCTCAGCGCAAACAGACTGAACGGAGTCTGCATTTTTGCCGTAATAAACTCGGCACCGAAAAATACGATCAATGAGCAGGCGGCACCGCTGATAACGGAAAATATCAGCGCTCCCTTAAATAACCGGAACGCGTTTTTCCGTTCTCCGTTTGCCATCCTTGCCGATACGAGTTTGGATACGGCAAGAGGAAGGGAACAGGACGAAATCAACAAAAATAAATTGTATATTTCGTAAGCGGTAGAATAATAATCATTTCCGCCGTCGCCAATCACCGCGGTCATCGGAATCCGATAAACCAAACCGATAATCCTGCTCACAATCGATGCGACTGCCAGGATGGATCCCTGCACTATGAAGTTGGATTCTTTTTTCCTGTTACCCATAAAAATGTCCCCTGTTAGCCGTAACTTGTCGTTTTCTGCTTTTTATTCTCAGCCTTTAATTCGTTACTTTTCACTCTCGGCTTTTAATTCCCTGCTTTTGCCGCTTCAAAATCCGCCTCGCTTGCATAACAGGTCACTTTTTCCGAATATTTCTGTTTGATAATGCATACCCATGTTTTTCCCTGGTTTAAGGTGATTTCATCCCCGGCCTGATTGTAGTAATGCGTAGCAGAAGTAACGGCGTCCTTTTTCCATGTGACCGGAATTGCCTTTCCGTTTGTCACATACAATCCAGTGCCGCTTCCAACCGTATGGAAGCCAAGATAACCGTTTTCGTCTGCATCATAACATTCCGTATTTTGCAAAATCACATTTTTCACAGCCGCCTGTTCTCCGTTGATGGCGTCCGTATGCTCCTGTTTGTATTGATATCTGTGATAAAGTCCGTCTTCCGCATTGTATACAAACCACGGTTTATTCAGATTATAGCCTGCTTCCACAACGACAGCGTCAGTTCCGTCTTCTAAATTCACCGGAGCATCGTCTTCCGCAAATTTGTAATGCCCCTCGTATCCGTCCGCATGATCCACCGGATACCCTAATTTTTCAATACCTTTTATTAAAGCTTCTCCGGTAGTATATCCGTTATGCGGGGCGGATTTGTCATCGTCCCGGAAAAAGGTAAGTCCCGATAATTCATTTGACTTTCCATCAAGATGATTATAAGTGGAAAGCATCTCTTCCGCATATACAACTTCGCCCCAATGCGAATAGATCGCATCAAATTCCGAAGCAAATTCCAGAAAATACAGACGGCAGCTTCGGATCGGTTCTACTTTTTCTACTTTTGCATAGTCCTGAAAAATCGGCATCAGCCTGGTTGCCTCTCCTTCTACCGGAACTTCATAAATAATGTCTGCAAAAGAAATGCCGTGCTGCGGTAAAACGCCGCTCTCGTTCGTATTGCCCATCATAATGGCAACCGGACGTTTCTTTGCGGTCTCTTTGTCAATCCATTCTCCGGTCAGATAACTGCGCTGCATGCCGTCTTTTGTTTCTTCTTCTGCGACCGGTTCCGGCTTTTCATCCGAAACCACTTCTGACTCGGTCGTTGGCTCCGGCGCGGCCTCTTCCGTTTTTTTGCAGCCTGCCAGAACTCCGCAGGACAATGCTGCTATTAACATGGTAACTAAAAATTTCTTCATTTGGGTTTTCCTCCGTTTTATCTTGTTATTTTTAAATGGTCCAATATTTCCCGTTGTTTTTTTTCCATTACGGCCGCTTCTTCCGGCTGCATATGGTCGTACCCCATCAAATGGAGCATACTGTGCGCAATCAGAAAAGCAAATTCCCGTTTCTGCCCATGGCCGTACTCCGTAGCCTGTTCCGCCGCTTTTTCTACTGAAATCACAATATCACCCAATACGGCTTCTCCTGTATCCGGATGGAAAATATCCGGCTGGCGCTCCAGGCCGTCAAAATCACCCGGCTGCGCATACGCTGCCATCGGAAATGAAAGGACGTCCGTAGGTTTATCGATTCCCCGCTGCTCCCGGTTGATTTCCCGAATTGAGGCGTTATCCACTAATAAAAGATGGACTTCCGCTTCATAGGGGAATTTTTCCAGGTCAAGGGAAGCAAGGATGACGTTTTTCGCCGTTTCTTCATAATCAAAAGAAAAGGATGCCTGGGTTTCATTCTCTATTTCAATTGTCATGAAAATCACCTTCTTTCGCTAAATATTCCCTTAATTTCAGAAATAAATTCATACTTAACCCGGCGTTATCATACATACCGGAAGATGATTTTTCATTTAACGTCTGATAAATCAACATTTCCCGATTCCATTCGGACGAAAAAGTCTTGTTGTCAAAAAGTTCCATTTTTGTCACAACACAGTCTACGATATGAACAATAGCAGATTCCAGTGAAGTTGGCAACTGTTCTTCTCCATTATATTCCTTTAAGATCACGCATACTTCACGCGGAAAGTCACAGTCGCGCGCAAGCTTGACGCCGTTTTTCACGTATGGTTCCCCCTGCATCCTGCCAATACGGTAATACAACCCGCCCATACGGGCGACATCTTCTTTCGCCTGGCACAAAACCGCGCATTTCCCGGCCAGTTCCGATACCTTTTTCGCATGTTCAAAATCCACTTTGGAAAAACTGCTCATCATTTTCTGCATCGGATATTCCGGATCTAAAAATCGGGTGAAAGCGTCTTCCCTGATATATTCTTTTCTATTGCAGATATACGGAACATACCTGGCGGACACCATTGCGCAAACCACACCGCCCGCCAGGGCAAAAACCACTGTCAGGATTTCGATTTCTTTAAATACCAGAAACCGGACAAAAATCATGATTACCGTATGCATGCATACTACGCAGACTACGCCGTATCTGACCCGTTCTTTTTTTTCAAAAAGAAAAGCGATCGTACTGCCCGCTGCAAGAAGCAGGATCCCGGTCACAAGGGAAGCAGCTTGTCCGCATCCGGCCAGAAACCAGTAGCACAAAAATATACCGCCGGAGAGCATGCCGAAAAACCGGTCGTACGACGCGGAACAGAGTAACGCAATCAGCATGGACGGAAACAATTCTTCCGGAAGAAAACATCCGGCTATCGCAATCGCAGCCGATAAAAGCAGCGTCAAAAACGGTTTCCGGTATTCTTTTGCATGAAAATCATCCGGTTCTTTGATCCTGTTTATTTCCAGATAAAATACCATAATCAAAAACATCAGAATACCGACAATACAGAGGGCGGCAATTTCATCCCAGTAGCATTTTCTGACAGCGGCAATTCCCGCCGCCGCTCCTGCCAGCGCCACAAACATGCCGGACAGCATTTGAAACCGGTAAGAGGAAAAGCCGTCAACGTCGATTTCCTGTTTTTCTTTTTCTTTTTTCGGTAGTTTCTTTTGTTTCATATTCTTCGTAAGCTTTCACAATTTTTTGTACTAACGGATGCCGTACCACATCCTTGCTTGTCAGATTGCAAAACGCAATATCTTCTACTTTACCCAATACTTTTACGGCGACGTCAAGGCCGGATTTCGCCCCGGACGGCAGGTCTTTCTGGCTGGCGTCGCCGGTTACGACCACTTTGGAACCGAATCCGATACGGGTCAGAAACATTTTCATCTGCGCCGGAGTCGTATTCTGCGCCTCATCCAGGATAATAAACGCGTTGTCTAACGTCCTGCCTCTCATATAGGCCAGTGGAGCGACTTCAATCAGCCCTTTTTCCATGTTTTTTAAAAAACTTTCTGCTCCCATAATCTGGTACAGCGCATCGTACAAAGGCCTGAGATAAGGATCTACTTTGCTTTGCAGATCTCCCGGCAGGAAACCAAGTTTTTCGCCGGCTTCGATCGCCGGACGTGTTAAAATGATACGGCTGACTTCCTCTTTTTTAAACGCGGTAATCGCCATGGCCATTGCCAGATATGTTTTCCCGGTTCCTGCCGGGCCGCTGCCGAATACGATCATTTTGTTCTGGATCGCTTCTACATATTGCTTTTGCCCGTGGGTTTTCGGTTTCACCGGTTTTCCGTTTATCGTATGGCAGATAATTTCATCGTCTAGGTCAACAATATTTTCATGTAGATGTTCCAGTTCAATGGAAATGGCGTAATCCACATTCTGTTCCGTGATCTCGTTCCCTCTTTGCGACAGTTCCAGAAGCTGGCTTAAAATAGTTCCGGCAGACTGCGTCGCCGCCTCGCTTCCCATAATCTTTATCGTACCGTTCCTGAAAATAAGCGTGACCGCCAGCGCACGTTCGATTTTCTTGATATATCTGTCAAAACTCCCGAAAATATTCGCCGTATGCTCCGTCGGTATCTCTATGCTCAGTTCATTCAACCCCATCGTCAATTTTTCCTTCCTCTGCCGAAAATTCGACTATATCACATTCTTTTTGTTTTGCCAGCGGTTCGATCACTTCAATTGTCCCGCTTGCCTTACATTCAGAATCCGATATTTCTACTATAACATTTTTCTTTGTGATTTGAATACCATTTTGTATTAATTTTTCACAAAATTTCTTTAAATTTTTTATGGCCTGCTGTTTTGCCTGTTCTTCCGAATAGATTCTTTTTTGAGGATAATACTCCATCATCCGTGTTTTTTCAATGGAAAACGGCAAATAAAAATTAGTTCCCAGCTTTAACTGCCACGTTTCGCCTATCGTTTCGTAATGTTCATATTCCCCGACGGCTCCCAGCGGAACGCTGTATTTTCCGAAATGAAACGTCAGGTACTTTTTCTCTTCCCCGGTAAAATATTTGCTGTCATAAGCAAGATCAAACGTATCCTCATACGAATAATGGGTAATGCCTATAATATCGGCGTCCGCCTGCGTGTATTCCCAACCGTATACTTCTCCGGCGTCATCAAAAAGATCCATCCGGGCCCCGACCAGTAGATCGCCGGCTTTGACCTCTGTTCCGGCCTGTACATACGGCGTACCGGCCCGCGTAATAATACTGTAAACCGTGGCGTCTTTTAAGGCCACCAGATCGTATACCGGCGCGAAATCGTCATCGGACGCCTGCTTCCCAACATTCCGGCTTTCTGACAGTTCCACCGTCATTTTCGTACCGTCTATGGAAACGGAAACCCAGGAAATCTCTCCCAGGTCTGTCCGCAATGCCGTTTCCAGCTGATCACAGTCAATCTCTTTGATACGGCTTCCGCTCGAAACCCCCGCTTCCATTAAATAATCCAGGATCGCTTCTTTCGAATAGGCAGTATTTCCAACTACATCAATATTCCAGATAAATCCGGAAAGCCAGACCATAAGGCAAACCGCAACAGCAATGCCGCCAAAAAGCATTTTTCTCTTACGATAACGAAACAGGAGAAACGGCAGGCCGTATTTGCGGAGAATTTTAATCCGTGTACCGCTTTTCCGTAACAGGGGCCGTAACTCCCGAAACGCCTGTACGGAAAGGCAAAAAGAGCAGCCGCCGTTAACGGGCGTCATGTTCCAGAGTTCGATTCCTTTGTTGGAACACAAATTCAAAAAACGTTCCGGTGAAAAGCCGTTTACCTGTACGAGTAAAAATCCACGAAAAAATTTCATTAACGCGATCACGTATCATTCTCCAAATTCTATTTTCAAAATTTTCCCTGTAATTTTCATCTCGTCATTTGTAAAAAAATCAATCATAAGACGGCGGCCTTCTATCAACAGTTGACACTGCTTTGTCTGTAAAACGATTTTTTCCGATGTAAAGTTAAGGATTCCCTTTAAATTACCTATAGTCATTTCATGTGATCCGGTAATCTGTATCAAGGAATCCTGCAGCAAAACATCTTTTGGCAATTCTAATCTGTCTATGATCTCATTTTTAAACTTTTCCATGTTATAGTATATGAAAAAAGAAAACGCTTATTACTCGGAGCGTCAGGAACATTTTCCGTAAGTGTTCTATACTGGTTAACCGCAGATGATCCGATAGATGACAGGCTCCTTTTTTATGTTTTCTGTTCGGATCGTATACGCTTCTTTTATGCTTCGGATCACTTCCTGCGGATGGGATTCCCGACTGTGCACCTGCGCTAATACATCGCCTTTTTTCACATAATCCCCGCATTTTTTGCGCAGTACGACGCCGACGGATAAATCAATGCCATCCTCTTTTGCCGCCCGGCCGCCTCCCAGATGCATGGAAGCCAGTCCGACCGCAAGCGCGTCCAGATCCGTAACATATCCTTCCTTTTCCGATAAGATATCCGTTTGATGCGGCGCTGTCGGAAATAGCTCCGGAACATCGATACAGGCCGGATTTCCACCCTGCGATACGACCAGTTCCTTCAGTTTTTCCAATGCGGCTCCGCTTGCAATTGCTTCTTCCATCAGCTTCCTGGCTTCGTTTCTTTCTTTTGCCCGTCCGGCAAGAAGCAACATCTGCTCGCCCAGGGCAAACACGACTTCCATCAGGTCTTTTGGCGCGTTTCCTTTTAATGCCTCAATGGCTTCAATGACTTCCAAAGCGTTGCCGACGCTGTACCCTAACGGTTCGCACATACTTGTGATCACCGCAGACATTTTTTTACCGGCAGATTTTCCGATCTTTACCATCAGGGCCGCCAGTTTCTCCGCGTCTTCTTTTGTTTTCATAAACGCTCCCTGCCCGTATGTAACGTCCAGTACGATAGCGTCGCATCCGGCCGCCAGCTTTTTGCTCATAATGCTGCTGGCAATCAGAGAAATTTCATCAACTGTTCCGGTTACGTCGCGCAGCGCATACATCTTTTTATCCGCCGGCGCCAGCTCTCCGGACTGCCCGGCCACCGCTATGTAATGCCTATTGACTTTTTCGGTAAACTCTTCTGTCGTAAGTTCCGTGGAAAATCCCTCGAAGCAGTCAAATTTGTCGATCGTACCGCCTGTATGCCCAAGCCCCCGGCCTGACATTTTCGCGACCGGAACACCCAAAGACGCGATAACGGCCAGCAAAACAAACGTCGTCTTATCTCCTACCCCACCGGTAGAATGTTTATCCACCTTAACGCCCGAAATCCCGGACAGATCCAGAATCCGTCCAGAATCCCGCATATTCATCGTCAGCGCAAACGTTTCCTGTTCGTTCATTCCCTGAAAGCAAACGGCCATTAAAAAAGCCGACATCTGATAATCTTTAATTTCGCCGTTCGTATAGCCGGAAACCAGATAATGAATTTCTTCTTCACTTAATGCAAGTCCCCGTTTCTTTTTCATAATCAAATCGTACATCTGCATATGCCGCACCTCACAGTCTGATGTGTACACGAGTTTCACATTTGTTGTATCAGTGTCATTATAATCTGTTTTCTGTTTTGGTGCAAGCTTTGCAATACACAAGGAGTATGGTATAATGTTGACAGTTACTTTTTGCGGGGATGGGGAAAGCCACTGACAATTTAGCAGTTACTCTTACAGAACGGTTTTGTCCATAATTTCCGAACTAGGGTGGTATAAAAAGTATTATCAGAACTTTCGTTTTGCTGACAGATTTCCAGGCTGTGCTGCCAGAGAGGGAAACATTGGAAGAATTTTTTTAGTATCCCTTATCCGGGAAAATGGGCGAAATGGATTCCCCCGAGTTCACTGTCTGAGGTTTTCCTCAAAGTTTGGGA
>JAAWJJ010000050.1 GCA_022796875.1 Eubacterium sp.
CCACCATTCGCCCTGCGGAAAGCCTGTGCTTCTTCAAAACTTATGGTAAAAGTCCAGAATGGTTTTCGCCTATCTTTGTGATATAGCCGCCTGAGCTGCCGCCAGCCTTGCAATCGGTACACGGAACGGTGAGCAGGATACATAGTTTAAGCCAACCTTATGGCAGAATTCGATGGAAGACGGATCTCCGCCATGTTCACCGCAGATACCGAGTTTGATGTCCGGTCTGGTCTTCCTGCCTTTTTCTGCCGCCATCTGCACTAACTGGCCAACGCCTGTCTGGTCAAGCCTTGCAAACGGATCGGATTCATAAATCTTATTCTGATAATAAGAATCCAGGAATTTGCCGGCGTCATCACGTGAGAACCCGAATGTCATCTGCGTCAGGTCGTTCGTACCAAAGGAGAAGAATTCCGCTTCTTCCGCAACCGCATCTGCAGTCAGAGCGGCACGAGGAATTTCGATCATCGTACCGATCTTGTACGTCATATCGCTTCCTTTTTCTTTCTTCACCTGTTCCGCTACTTCTACGACAACATCTTTGACAAATTTTAATTCTTTCTTCTCGCCTACTAACGGAATCATGATTTCCGGAACGATATCGAATCCTTTTTCTTCTTTTACTTCGATTGCCGCTTCCATTACGGCTCTTGTCTGCATTTTGGCAATTTCCGGATAGGTAACAGCCAGACGGCAGCCGCGGTGTCCCATCATCGGGTTAAATTCGTGCAGTTCGTCACATTTTGCTTTAATGGCTTCCACGGTCATTCCCATATCTTTTGCCAGCGCTTTAATATCTTCTTCCTCTGTCGGCAGGAATTCGTGAAGAGGCGGATCCAGATAACGAACCGTCATCGGACGTCCTTCGAGTGTTTCATACATTGCCTTAAAATCGCCTTTCTGATAAGGAATCAGCTCATTCAACGCCGCTTCTCTCTGCTCTGCAGATTCGGAAAGAATCATCTTACGAATTTTCGGAATACGTTCCGCTTCAAAGAACATATGCTCCGTACGGCAAAGCCCGATGCCTTCCGCACCAAGACGAACCGCATTTGCAGTATCTTCCGGATTGTCCGCGTTTGTCCGCACGCCTAATGTCCTGTATTCGTCCGCCCATGCCATAATACGGCCAAAGTTGCCGCCTACCGTTGCTTCTACCGTCGCAATATCGCCTTTGTAAATATTTCCGGTAGAACCGTCCAGAGAAATATAATCACCCTCATGGAATTCATGTCCGCCCAGAGTAAATACTTTTGCTTCTTCATCAATCTGGATTTCTCCGCAGCCGGATACGCAGCAGGTGCCCATACCGCGCGCCACCACCGCTGCATGAGAAGTCATACCGCCACGGACGGTGAGGATACCCTGTGCGGCATGCATGCCTTCAATGTCTTCCGGAGAAGTTTCCAGACGCACCAGAATCACGCGTTCTCCTCTGCCACCGATTCCCGCGTCTTTTGCTTCGTCCGCATTAAAATATACTTTTCCGGCTGCCGCTCCCGGTGATGCAGGAAGGGCATGTCCGATCACTTCTCCCGCTTTCAGCGCCGCTGCGTCAAACGTCGGATGGAGCAGCTGATCCAATGATTTCGCATCAATACGAAGTACCGCTTCCTGAGGCGTGATCTTGCCTTCGTCTACCAGGTCGCAGGCAATCTGAATCGCTGCCTGAGCAGTTCTCTTGCCGTTTCTTGTCTGTAAGAAAAACAGTTTTCCTTCCTGAATCGTAAATTCCATATCCTGCATGTCCGCATAATGGTTTTCCAGTTTCATAGCCAGATCCATAAACTGTTTGTAGCAATCCGGCATATCGTTTTCGAGCTGTGTAATCGGCTGCGGCGTACGCACACCGGCAACCACGTCCTCGCCCTGCGCATTGATCAGGTATTCGCCGTAAATTCCTTTTGCTCCGGTAGACGGATTTCTCGTGAACGCAACGCCCGTTCCGGAAGTTTCGCCCATATTTCCGAATACCATCGTCTGTACGTTTACAGCGGTTCCCCAGTCGCCAGGAATATCGTTCATTCTGCGGTATACGATCGCTCTCGGGTTGTCCCAGGAACGGAATACCGCTTTTACCGCTTCCATTAGCTGTTCGGCCGGATCCTGCGGGAAGTCCTGTCCCATCGCATCTTTATATACTTTTTTGAAGCGGCCGATCAGTTCTTTCAAATCATCTGCCGTCAGTTCCGTATCAAACGTAACGCCTTTTTCCGCTTTCAGTTCGTCAATAATTTTTTCAAATTCAGATTTTGAGATTTCCATAACAACATCGGAAAACATCTGAATAAATCTTCGGTAAGAATCATATGCAAAACGTGGGTTGTTCGTTGCTTTTGCAAAACCTTCCACAGAAATATCGTTTAAACCAAGATTTAAAATCGTATCCATCATACCCGGCATGGAAGCTCTCGCACCGGAACGTACCGATACCAGAAGCGGAGCGTTTTCGTCGCCAAATTTGCGTCCGTTTTCTTTTTCCAGCCATTCCATTGCTTCAAAAATCTGATCCTTAATCTCGTCACGGATCTTTTTTCCGCTGGTATAATAGTCGGTGCAGGCTTCCGTCGTTACCGTAAAGCCCTGCGGAATCGGCATGCCCAAATTCGTCATTTCTGCAAGGTTTGCACCTTTTCCGCCAAGAAGATTACGCATATCTGCATTTCCTTCTTTAAATAAATAAACCCATTTTGCCATCGTATACCCTCCATATTCTTTTTTGGTATTCCCAAAATCCCTGCACAATCCGCTTTTGCGGATACAAAAATTCCCGGAATACTTATTTATGATTGATTGGTTTTTCCTGCGACAATATTTTAACATACTTTGCAAGGAATGGAAACCATAACCAGCTTTTTTGTCTAAAAAGCAAATCTCTCCGCAAAATAACTTTCCAGATCTTCGATTTTAATTCTTTCCTGCTCCATCGTGTCGCGGTCGCGAACCGTTACCGCATGGTCTTCTTCGGAATCGAAATCATAGGTCACGCAGAACGGCGTGCCAATTTCATCCTGCCTGCGGTATCTTTTTCCAATATTTCCGCGGTCATCGTACTCGCAGTTATACTTTTTGGAAAGCCGGTCAAATACGGCTTCTGCGCCTGCATTTAATTTCTTCGACAAAGGAAGCACGCCGATTTTGACCGGCGCCAGCGCCGGATGGAAATGCAGCACCGTACGCATATCCCCGCCCTCCAGTTCTTCTTCATCATAGGCGCTGCACAAAAACGCCAGAACCACGCGGTCGGCCCCCAAAGACGGCTCGATCACGTACGGGATGTATTTTTCCTTCTTTTCATCGTCAAAATATGTCAAATCCTGGGAAGAAACGTTCTGATGCTGCGTCAGGTCATAGTCCGTCCTGTCCGCGATTCCCCACAGTTCGCCCCAGCCGAACGGAAACAGGTATTCAATATCCGTCGTCGCTTTGGAATAAAAACTCAGCTCTTCTTTTTCATGGTCGCGTACCCGCATTTCTTCCTCTTTCATACCGAGAGATTTCAGCCAGTTGATGCAGAAACTCCTCCAATACTCAAACCATTCCAGATCCGTATCCGGTTCACAGAAAAATTCCAGTTCCATCTGTTCAAACTCCCTTGTCCGGAACGTGAAGTTTCCCGGTGTAATTTCATTTCGGAAAGATTTTCCGATCTGTCCGATCCCGAACGGAATTTTCTTACGGGAAGTCCGTTGTACGTTTTTAAAATTGACAAAGATGCCCTGCGCCGTTTCCGGCCTTAAATATACCGTATTTTTCGCATCCTCCGTCACACCCTGGAACGTTTTAAACATCAGGTTAAACTGACGGATATCCGTAAAATTATGTTTTCCGCAGGACGGGCAGAAGATTTTTTTCTCGTCGATGAAATCACGCATCTGCTCCTGAGTCCAGCCGTCTACGGACGGTCCAATATCTATCCCGTTTTCCGCCGCGTAATCTTCGATCAATTTGTCCGCACGAAACCGTTCGTGACATTCTTTACAGTCCATGAGCGGATCGGAAAATCCGCCGAGATGGCCGGAAGCCACCCATGTCTGCGGATTCATAAGAATCGCACAGTCCACGCCGACATTATATTTGTTTTCCGTAATAAACTTCTGCCACCATGCTTTTTTTACGTTATTTTTTAATTCCACACCCAGATTTCCATAATCCCAGGTGTTCGCAAGCCCGCCGTAAATTTCGGAACCGGGATAAACGAAGCCTCTTCCTTTTGCCAGCGCCACGATCTTATCCATTGTTTTTTGCATTGTAATCCCTCTTCTTTTCTATTTTTCTGATATTTTGCTATTTATATATAATATATACCGACGTTTTATGCATACCTTCCGCTTTCGTTTCATCTGCCGGAAGTTCTATCGTATCCGAGCTGACAAGAACCGCCGTCGGATCGGATACATACAGAATCTCTCCGTCAACTTTTATATTCACCCGTTCGTTCGTAACGACCGCTTTATAACCGTCTTCGTTTAATATGCTGCTGATATCAGACGTTTTTTTCGCTGCTGCGCCGCTTTCTGTTCCGGCGTTTGCTGCGTCGGCATTTTCTGTTCCGGTGTCGCTTGTTTCACTTTCTGTCTGCGTTTCTTTTTCATCTTCTTCTGCTTTAGCGCTGTCCGCCGCATAAAAGTCCGCGTCAAAACGGTATCCAGCCGCCCGTGCCTGCACTACGGTCCCGGCATAAAAGTCCGCTTCATTAAAAGAAGCATATTCCTCGCAGCCTGCGTATTCTACCATAACTTTTGCCGTTTGATCTTCCACGGAGATATCCTTTACTTCTACTTTGGAATCCGGATTCTGCGCAATATAATTTTCCACCTGCTCCGTAATGAAACTTTCCAGATCTTCTTTGGAATAGTAATCTTTTTCAAAGCTTTCCACGGTCAGGCCTGTGATTCTGCCCTTTTTGTCCACTTTTACCGTACTGACGTCTGCATCCAGTCCGCCGCTGCAGCCTGCCAAAATTCCTGCTGATACTACTATGCATGCGCACAGAATTATTAATCGTTTCATAACTGTAATCATTCCTTTCACCTATTTAAACAATCTTTTGTATTATACTATTCTTTTCCATATTTTTCAACTTAAGAAATGCAAAACGGCTTTTGGAATCATACCTGTAATTGCCGGCATAAAAAATATTATAAGAACATTTACTTCTTGGTTCCGTACAGCAGCAGGCGCAAAACATGCTGTTTCAGCCTGTTTTATGCCTGCTGTCTGAAAACATCGACAGTAAAATGTTCCGGCAACATTTTTGTAATAGGAAGAAACCGACATACCGGCAACTCTAATAGTTCCGTTAAATATTACAGAAGATTGGCAGCATAAAAGCAGGCTTTCACAGACGTGGAACGTCAGGCTCGTACAAAATAATAACTAATTGTCCTTGTGGAAGAAAATGAGATTTTCTTAGCGCTCTGTGTGTTAGCCGCGATTTGGGGACAGGGACGTCCCCAAAAGTCCGAACTGCGCCCGGACGGCGCATTGAGGACGGTTGCGTACGCAAAAGTAACTATGGCAGAGCGGTTAGAAAATCCATTTGATGGAGCAGGCAATTGTTATATTTTGTATGGACTGACGAAAGAACCTGTGAAATCAGATTCTCTGATGTTGCCAACTTCTGATAATATTTTTTATGCCTGCAATTTCAGTGTTTACAAAAGCCGTTTTGCTGTACTTAAGAAATACCCGGCGGCAGAAACGCCTGTGATTTAAAGCGATGATTGATATAAGCACCGTAAAAAACAGACGCTGTCCGTTCCAGTTCCGCTAATACTTTTTCTGATACCGTAAATGTAAACAGTTTTTCCAATGGAGAAGATAATATATACTGCATGGCATACACAGCAGAGGGGGATAACCGGATCCCCCTGAAATCTTTTTCTTTTCCTGCACACTTCGCACACACCATACCCGCTTCCGCCGTATCAAACATCAGAAAAGCTTCTTTTCCTCCGCATGACAAACAGGTAAATACGTTCGGATAGGTGCCGTTTAGCAGCAACATCCGCCACTCAAAAACCGCCCGGACCAGCCTGGAACCTATCGTACCCTTTTCCAGCGCGCGTAAAGACAGATAAAGGAGGTTCAGCAAATCCGCGCCGTTTTCATTTTCCATGGAAAAATACTCCGCCATTTCCAGAAAGTAAAAACCGTAGCACGCCGTGTCATAATCCGATGCCAGATCACGAAAATAATTGGAAACAGAAGTTCTCGTCACATTGTATGTACTGCGCCCCTGATACAGTTCAAATTCCCCAAATGCAAATGGATTCGTGGCTGCCATCATCATATTTCCCGGCCGTCTGACACCTCTGGCAAAAGCGGCTATCTTTCCCCGCTCTTTTGTGAGTATTGTCACTCTTTTATCATATTCCCCAATTGGAAGCGCCTGAAGCACCATACCGGCTAACACAATATTCGTACCCATTTTTCCCTGCATCCTCATTGTACAGGCTGCCCGCAGCCTTATTTTCCCTGCGGTATCCCGTCGTTTTTTCTTCCCCGAAATATCCCGTCATGTTTCTTTCCCCGAAATATCCCGACGTTTTTTCTTCCCTGCAATAGTTCAGGTAATCCTCTATTTTTCCTGTTTCCGTAAATCTGATCCAGCTTCTGTCCAATTGAAAAGCCCCCCTTATCTATCGTCATAACAATAGGTTGTCCGAAAGCTAAAAAAACATACTGGAAGTTTTTATGAAAACCAATGTACTGATTATTCCTCGTTGCGGTATCCGTAATTTTTGATCAGAAAATCACTGTCGCGCCAGTCTTTTTTCACCTTTACCCACAGCTTTAAGTTGACCTTTTGATCAAGCATATGTTCTATTTCATAACGCGCGTTGCTCCCGATCTTTTTTAACATGGCGCCGCCCTTGCCGATAATTATGCCTTTGTGCGAATCTTTTTCACACACAATCGTTGCGTCGATATCTACGAGATCAGAATTTTTCCTTTTCTTCATTTTTTCAATCGAAACCGCAATGCCGTGCGGAATCTCTTCATTCAGGGCGTGAAGCGACTTTTCGCGGATAATCTCCGCAACGATGGCCCGCTCCGGCTGATCGGTAATCGTATCTTCTTCATAATACAGCGGGCCGTACGGCAGATACTTAAAAATCTGCTCTGTGAGGACTTCCGTATTATCCCCATGCAGGGCGGATACCGGGACGATTTCCGCAAAATCATATTCTTTCCGGTATACGTCAATATAATGCAGGATTTCTTCCCGTTTTACCATGTCCGTTTTGTTTATAACCAGGATCACCGGCACGGTCACTTTCCTTAACTGATCAATAATATGCCGTTCCCCTGCCCCGATGAAACTGCTCGGTTCTACCAGCCACAGAACAATATCCACATCGCCGATACTCTGTTCCGCCACATTTACCATATATTCACCAAGCTTATTTTTCGCTTTATGGATTCCCGGCGTATCCACAAAAATAATCTGTCCCTGTTCCATATCGGTATACACCGTCTGGATCCGGTTTCTTGTTGTCTGCGGTTTTTTGGAAGTAATTGCAATCTTCTGCCCGATTAAGTGGTTCATCAAAGTAGATTTCCCCACGTTCGGGCGGCCGATTAACGTTACAAATCCTGATTTAAAATCCGGTTTCATGATCTGAATCCTTTCTTTCTCTTAACTGTAAAACGACGGTCTGGTTACAACAGTTTTTTCATACTGTAAAACGACGGTCTGGTTACAATAGTTTCTCAATATTCATAAACGGTTCTTTTTCCTGCTCGATCATCTGCTCGTTTCCGATTACACAAATATAATCCTGTTTTAGTACCGCTTCGATCAGGTCCGCCAGTTCCCGGATCTGTTCCGGCTGCGCCGTTAAAATTTCATCCCGTTCTTTCTGGATTTCCTCAAGCGTCGTCTGGTTTAAGTACGCCGCCAGGGAACGGTTGCCTTTCGCCAGCGGATTGAGCGGAGCATCCATTTCATTGACCGTGCCAATGATATATTTTGTCATTTCCCTTTCATCCGCGGTAAAGGCGCGGATATAATCCGGGATGTTACGGTACGTTTCCAGCGTCCTTAACAGTTTCGGGTCGCGGTAAGAAGAAAACATCACGTCGCCGCTTTTGGTAAATGCGCTGCCGCAGCCGTATGCTCCGCCCAGCACCCTTATCTGGTTCCACAGATAATCACAGTTTAATATGCCTTTTAACACACGCAGAGTTCCTTTGTACTCATATCCGGCGTCTATAAAATTCCCGGCCTGGCATACGTACTGCACCTGGGAGGCATCTTTAAACCCTTCGTTTTTCTTTTCGCATGCAAACCGGTACTCTTCCTCTTCCACATCATGGCTTTCCATCGCCCCAAGCAGGATATCAAGCCGGTCGCGTACCGTTTTCAATCCCTCTTCCCCGGCGGTAACGCTGAGCATCAGATTTTCCGGACGCATGAAAAACCGGTGCACCTTTTCCAGATTTGCCGCAATCTGCGGATACAGCGTGTCAAATTCCTGCTCTAACCAGGAAATCAGACGGTAAAATTCAATTCCGGCCACATGATCGTTTAACGCGTGTACCTGCGAATAATAAGACATCGCACGCACGGCTCCAACCTGGTTTCCGCTGGAACTTAAAGAATATTCCAGCCTGGATTCGATCTGAGAAATAATTTCCTTTAACCGTTTTTTATCATCCAGTTTGGAATGTGCCATGATTTCCGCTAACAAAGCAAACGCATCTTCAATTTTTTCGTCAAACGTTTTTAAGCTGATCTCAAAATACGCCTTGTAATCCTCTTTCCGCGCCGGAACCCGGTAAACGCCGATGCGGTTTGTCATACCGCCCATCTGCAGATTAATCTCGTTGGTTAACTCCGCATACGAATATTTATCCGTATCCACGTAGGACAGGACCGCTTTATACAATCCTACATACGGCACCAGTTCTTTCGGAATTTTCCTCATATCAAACAGCAGCTTGACATACGTAATATGCCCCGCAAACATTTCATGTTCCAACAAAAGCACTCCGTCTTTTCGTACTTCCCTGTTTTGAAACGGCGTGGCGTTTGGATTCAGATCAGCCCTCGTTAACATTGGAATCGTTTCCAGTTCTTCTTTTGTGGACGGAGTTTCCTGGAAACTGCGCAGATATTTCGTGTTTTCCGCCATCTGCTCCAGTTCTTCCACGCTCATTTTATCCTTTTTCTCCGACAGCTTTTTGCAAAGCGCCTCTTCCGTCTTTCCGGCAAGTCCTTTGGACGGGGTCAGTACGACAAGGGAACTGTGCGGATTATTCAACAAATATTTCTCAATCAGGTTTTCAAAATATCCGGTGCCTATTTTCTCTCTTAACCGGGCGTACACTTCTATTTCTTCCAGATGCAGAAACGGATCGTTTTCATCATAAAGCCAACTGTCAAAACTCTGGATTCCCCATAAAAGCCCTTTCGGGAAATTGCCGAAATCCGCTTCCCGGAACTTAAATTCATCGCTGTTAATACCGGCCAGCAGCGACTTTGGATCAATCCCATGTTCCGCCTGCTCTTTTAAAGTGCGCAAAACCACGTCCATAAACTCCTGCTTTTGAGTGGCGTCCGCATTCTGGACCGAAACGGAAAATACCGGCTGAAAGATTCCGTTATCGAAAGAACTCGATACGTCTTTTCCGATCCCGGCGTCCATAAGCGCAGTCCTGACCGGCGCTCCCGGCGCAGAAACCAGCGCATAATCCAGTATTTCAAACGCCAGGTATAATTCTTTATCCAGGCTCGTTTCCACAACCGCGTTATAGGAAAAAAATGTTTTGCCGGTTTCTTCTTCCTCTATGGAAATCGGATATTCCCCAGTATATTCGGCCATTTCCATAAACGGCTCCTGCAGTTTTATCTCAGAACCCACGCCGATTTTGTCAAAATGGCTCAGATATTCCCGATCCAGCCATTCGAGTTTTTCGTTCATATCCATATCGCCGTACAGATAAATATAGGAATTGGACGGATGGTAATACGTACCGTGGTAAGCTTTCAGCTGCTCATACGTCAGTTCCAGTATACATTCCGGGCATCCGCCCGAATCTTTGGAATACGAGGTGTCCGGAAACAGAGAGCGGTAAATCTCCCTTGTCAGTATTTCCTCCGGCGACGAATATGCGCCTTTCATTTCATTATATACGACGCCGTTGACCGTAATCTCCCCATCCGGATTTTCCAGTTCGTAATGCCAGCCCTCCTGCAAAAAAAGTTCCTCCTTTTTCTGCATACTCGGATAAAACACTGCATCCAGATACACATCCATCAGATTCTGAAAATCAACGTCGTTACAGCTTGCTACAGGATAGATTGTCTTATCCGCATAAGTAATCGCATTTAAAAAAGTATTTAACGAGCCCTTAACCAGTTCGATGAAAGGATCTTTCGGAGGAAATTTCCTCGAACCGCACAGTACGGAATGTTCGATAATATGCTGCGTCCCGGTGTCGTCTGCGGGAGGAGTCCGAAACCCGACCGTAAATACTTTATTTTCATCATCATTGGAAACCAGAAAAAGACGCGCCCCGCTCTTTTTATGCCGCAGCAAATATCCTACGGAATTTATATCCTCTAATTTCTTTTTTTTCACAAGTTCATATGCTTCTACCCGGATCTCTTTCAATTTCCCACTTCTCCTTTTTTCATTTTTTTGCGTTTTGGCCTGTCAGAAATATTCTTTCCATTACAAGTATTAAAATGCCTTATTACAATATAACAGAACTGGAAAAATATCTCAATTCCAATTTTTTCTTATTTTTCTTTCAAAATTCATGGATTTCGGCCGGAATTTTGATTGACAAACTTTGGAAAATGCGATAGAATAAAGCATACCGGCACAGACAGTGCCATTGTTTTCAATGTATTTAGGAGGATGTTTTATGCAGCAAGGAACAGTAAAATGGTTTAACGCAAAAAAGGGTTATGGATTTATTTCAGATGCAGAAGGTAATGACGTATTCGTACATTTTTCAGCACTGAACATGGATGGATTCAAAGAATTAAAAGATGGGGAAGCAGTTGAGTTTGAAGTAGTTGAAGGTGAAAAAGGACCTCAGGCAGCAAACGTAGTTCGTATCGGCTAAGATATTTTTTATAGATTTGAATAATTTCATACTGATAACCAAAAGGATGTTCCAGCGGAACATCCTTTTTTGCTGTTATTTCCATAAAAGACTCATTCTGTTTGCATTGTTTTCCTGCTCTCTTTTCTGCATCATGATCGAATAGAGCTGCAGTACTTCTTTCTTCTTCTGATCGGAAACCGCTTTCGGATAATCCAGATCCTCCAGCCTGCTGACCGCGCCTGTCAAATTAAAAGATGTATTGGAATTATAATTCATCAGATAATCCAACGCGTTTGTCTTCGCGCCGATTGAACTGCGCTGTCCCCCGACTTTTTCCAGCGCGTTATCAATCGTTTGCAGATCAAAGCTGCCGGTTACATCAAAATCAGCGATCCCAAGCGCCTGCAGCGTTGCGTCCGCACCTGAAATACTGATCGTAGAACCGTTTCCGTTCGTAGCGATCTGTAAAGAAGAACTGCTTCCGTCCAGTACATTTCTGGCATTATACTGCGTATTACCCGCCAGATCGGCAATTCCCTGCTTCATCTGATTGATTTCCTGCTGAATGTCGTTCAAGTCATCCGGTCCCATCAATGCGCTGTTGGACGCCTGCACTGCAAGTTCGCGGATCCTTTGCAGATAATCCGTCACACCGCCGAGCGCACCGTCTGCGATCTGCAGCATATCTTTACCGGAACCAATATTTCTGGAACCCGCATCATAACCGGTTATCTGTGAATTTATTTTATTGGCAATCGCTAACTCAGCGGCGCCGTCCGCTGCGCTTTGCAGCCTTTTTCCACTGGCAAGTTTCCCATAGTCTGTATAACTCGTATAACTGTTACCAAGCCCTGCTATACCGCTCATAACGTGTCCCTCCTTTCACATATTTTACTTATCATATGCCGTAATTACTTTGATATTCGAAGAGGGACCCCCCTGCTTATAAATATAGCCAGCTGCCCTCTCTTATACTCATTATACTAACACAGAACGGTTTCAGATACAAGGCTATCTTCGGTTTTTATACCGCCGTACCGGTACTTTTCACTGAGCGGGAAAAAGTACTTACAATTCCGGTCATTCTCCTGACGGACAGCTTTTTACAGTTCTAAAATTATGAAATAAAAAATATTACCGTTACGTATCGTTTGCCGATAGATTTCCAGCTGTGCTGCCAGAGAGGGAAATATTGGAAGAATTTTTATAGTATCCCTTATCTCCGGGAAAATGGGCGAAATGGATTCCCCCGAGTTCACTGTTTGAGGTTTTCCTCATGATCTATGAAGTGTCGGGAACGGAACATATTTTTCTTCCTGGACAGACTTTCTGGTTTTCCTAACAGCGGCGTCAAGCACGTTCGATGAGGGTATGCCTTGCGAAACTCGGGACTGCCATACAAAATAACAGAACCCGGAATTACTTTGTAATGGCAGTCCCTCAGACAGTCGCCGGCATACCCATTCGTGCTTTTCCTGCCGCTGATAAGGAAAACACACAAAAGTCTTCCAAAGGAAGAAAAACAAAAGTTCCGTCCCTGACACTTTTTTGCACTACGCGGAAAACCGAGTTTGAATCGGGGGAATCAAATCACATCCGCCCATCCCGGTGTTAGGGATACTAAAAATTCTGGAACTGATTTCCCGGCCCTGGCAGCACAGCCGGAAATCGGCAAAAAATATTACCGATAATATTTTTCTATCATCATATTTTGAAACGTAAAAAGCTGTTTCCCAGGAAAACAAACGGAACTGTAAGCGTCTGTTCCCGCTCAGTGAAAAGTACCGGTACGTCGTCACTTACTACATATATTCCCGAAACATTCCATACAGTTTTGTCAATCCCTCTTTCGGGGAAACCGTAGGTGCGTACTCAATTCCTACGCTGCCGTCGAACCCGGCTTCTTTCACCATACGGATAATCTCCGGATAATTGATCTCGCCGATATAAGGTTCATGCCGTCCCGGATTCCCGGCGCAATGCAGGTGATCGATAATATCCACATTTTCAATGATCGTCCGGATGCAGTCCCCCTCCATCACTTCCATATGATAAATATCATACAAGATCTTTACATGAGGGCTGTCTATCCTGCGCACCATATCAAAACTTTCTTTGGAACTCCAAAGTCCTGTGTCCGGATGGTCTATCTTTTTGTTGATTGGCTCGATTAACATAATCATATCCGCCTCTTCAAACATCGGCAGCATATCCCGGCAGCCTTTTTCAATATTTTCCAGCTGCTGTTCATGGGAAATTCCCGGCACGTCGTTTCCTACTGCCACAATGATCCGGCTGCATCCGAGCGCTTTTGCTTCTTCTATTTTTACTTTCATGCGGTCGATAAATTCCTGCTCTTTGTCCCCATCCGTCAAATCCACAAAATAGGAAAGCATTAACTGCACGCCGATCCCGGTTTCTCTCTGCACTTCTTTTAATTTTTCCAGGCTTTTTTCCTCCATAAAACAGATCTCAACATCCTGAAATCCGATTTCCTTTACTTCATGGATCGCCTGCACGTAATCTTTGCCGTCATATACAAAATCCAGATTAATGGAAAATTTCATTTTGTTCCCCTTTCCCTATGAATAAATCGGTTTTAACTCATGATTAATATAATATTTGGAAAGCAGCATCGTTGCCAGCGGATCCGGCGTGCCGTCCGTTTCCACGCTCATCCAGCCTTTAAACTCATATTTCTTCAACAGTTTCCACAATCCTTTAAAGTCTACGTCTCCGGCGCCCAGTTCCCAGAACCAACGGTCGCCGGAATCCTGGAACTCCGCGCCTGCGCACAGCCGCATTTCATCCGGAGCCGAGAGCATCGTCGTATCTTTCAAATGGAAAAATTTCACAAATTCATGGTATTTATCATAAAAATCAACGACGTCAAATCCTAAAATGCCGACCTGTGCCGTATCCAGACAGAATCCGACATAACGCTGATCCAGCATCTCAATATATTTTTCCAGATCATATTTATTGATCGCGCACCAGAATTCGGTATGTATACACGGAATAATACCCATGTCCGCACAGCGTCTGCCAAACTCATTCATAAAATCCGCCGCATGGCGAAGCCCCGTATCGTCCAGAGGACCCACACCGTAATAACCGCTGCACGGCATTACCGTCATCCGGTGAACGCCCAGTTCCTGGGAAAACTTTGCCAGTTCCGTCAGTTCCCGCATAGTCGCGCCCGATTTGGACGGATCATGGGAATTATGGGCAATTCCAAACGTCGTCGTAATCTCCGTAATTCCTCTTTCATTCACAAACTCCGTAAACGCTTTCGCATCTCCGAAAAACTGTTTGATGTACGGTTTCATATGGAACATTAACTCAATGCCGGTAAATCCTGCTCCGACATGATATTTCAAAATCTGATCCCAGTCCAGATAATAAACTGCATTGCTGTAATCGCCCTGATACCATTCGTTCCAGTCGGTCAGTTTCGGATACTGGACTTTCAGTCCCCACATATTTGTCTGATATGAATATTTCAGGTTTTCCATCTCTTTTTACGTCCCTCCTATTTCAGGTTCTTCGCCAGCTTATGATTTACAAACCAGCCAAGTTTCAATAAACCGCGGTATACGTCCAGCGTCTTTTTGTTTTCACAGATTACCCAGCCGTCATACCCGTTTTCTTTCAGGCACTGCATTGCCCCCATAATGTCTACGCTTCCCTCGCCACAATCGCAAAATACTTTCTGGGAACCACTGACCGGCAATTCCGCGTTGATCCGTTTGTAATTTCCAACGGCGTCTTCAAAAGAAGTGTCCGACATACGTACATATGCCAACCGGTCAGAGCAGGACTGCAGAGTTTCTACAACCGGCTGTTTTGAAATGTATAAATGGGCCAGATCCGGAGCAAAAGAAGCTTCTTTTACCTGTTCTAAAAGTTCTTTTGTCTTTTCCCCTGCAAAACAGCTCCAGAAATCATTTTTTATGGCAACACAGACGCCTTTCTCTTTTCCTGCCTGTACCAGTTTTTTCATGCAGGCAATCGTTTTTTCTTCAAATTCATCCATCGAATCTTTAAAATAGTTAAGCACCCATCCCAATTCCGGCGTAGGGCTGACTACAAGACCGCCGGCACGCAGGGAATGTGCATGTTCCAGGCTTTCCATACACAGCTTTTCCAACAAACCGTAGTACTCCCCGGCAGGGCTTTCCGTTGCAGCAAGTTCCAGCATAGCGTCGTTGGCATTGACATGCACGCTTGTCACTTCCTCAATTCCAAATTCCTTTAACAACTCCAGAAACTGTTCCGGCGAACCGTATTTCGAAGCGACCGCCAGCGCGTTGCAAGGAATACCGCTCCGTCCTGTTTCAAACGCCATAGCGTCCGAATTGAAGCAGTTAAACGGCAGCTCAATCCCCTGAAATCCTGCCGCCGCAATGTATTTAAAATAATCGATCCAAAATTTTTTTGACTGTTTGGTAAATGCGCACGGACCGCTGGTCAGTACGTTTACCATTTCCAGACTGCAACCAAATTTCATGTTTGATCCTCCTTTTGTTTCTGTCTTTCGTCCTGCATTTTTACTGCATAAAGTTCCCTATTCCTGTCTTTCCGTCATAGTATTTTTATCGTAGGAAGCATATGGCGTCGGTGTTTTCGGCCAGAGCGGCGGAACGGTATTCCTTGTATATACATAACTCTTTTCTCCGGTAATCAACTCGTCCGGCGCAAGCATGTCGTCCGTTGCCGACGTCGTATATGGCACGTCCACCCATGCAGTATGGTAATCACAGAAAAAATCAGAGAAAATAGTAAAATGCCAGAATTTCCATTCTCCGTTCTCCTCTATAAAATCTACGGCGTACTTCACCCAGCACCAGTAAGAAGTCAGTTCCCCGGTTTCCGGATCCCTCCTTGTTTCAACCCCCGGAGAAAGCCAGCAGGCTTTGCACGTCTTTAAATCATCCGCGACTTCCATCACTTCCGTAGTAAGATCATGCTGGCAGAAAGAACCGCGCAGGTCATTTCCGTCCATCTTTTTGTGGAAATCCACAAAAAATCGTTTGATCCCCTCGTGCCCGCGGAAAAATCCCAGGTCATTGTTCTCAATCCAGCAATCGTTTCGGGATGCAAATAATGCCGCCGTTGCTTCATGCTGTTTGGAAGAATGTAAAAACTGATATCTGCCCATATGATTTCTGCATTCATGCATAATCCACAACTTCTTTGTCATCATTTCCAATGTTTGTTCCATTTTCTCCTCCTTTATGCAGTTATAGTTTCACAAATCACCCGACAAAGGTTCGGCTTACAGACAACCCCTTTCTTACCCTGAAAAAATCATAATATGTCACAAATCAAAATAAAATACAAAAAATATCTCATTTTGTTATAAATCTTTCTGCATTTTTGATTTCTTCTTTTCTTCTATGTTGTTATCATGCAGAATCCATCTGTACGCTCCGCCGAATATTCTGTCTCTCCACTCTATTTGTAAATTTGCAACTATTTTACATATAAAATATACATTATTTTCATCAAAAAGTCAACTTTTTACTTTAAAACATAAAACAGTCACAAATTCTGCTTATTTTACCAATATTTCTTTTTACTTTTGAATTTTTATCCTAATTAATATTTTACATTTTCTTTTCTATTATTCTTTACATTATTCCTATAATGAACTATAATTTAAGCAGAAAAAAGCACAGAAGCAACTTTTTATTTCCATCAGAAAATATGGTTTTTGGATCTTTTGTTTCCAAAAACCAAAATTGTCATATAGGGGGGATTTTTGCTTGGAAAAGAAGAAACTTACTATCAATGAAATTGCCAAAAAAGCGAACGTATCCATTGCAACCGTTTCACGTATCATAAACGGGAAAAAAAATGTAAAACCTGATACGGAGCAGAATGTCATGAACGTCATCGCTCAGTTGGAAAAGGAATACGGACTGGACAACCGGTTTTTAAACCGGACCAATCCTTTTATACTCGTAGTTGCGGAATTTGATTCTCCGGTATTGAATGATTTTGCCGCAGGAGTGCAGAAAAAAATCTTTAACAGAGGATACCACGTCATTACGATCGACTATTCCAAATACAGAGTGAATCTGCTTTCCGAAATCAATTATCTGGCAAAAAACATTCCGATTTCGGGAATTATCATGCTGAACAACTACGAACCGGTTTCAGATATTGAATCTTTTACCAACCGGTTTCCAGTCGTAACCGCATACACCGATTCCAGCAGCAGCAAAATTTCCTTGATCACGATCGACGATTACCTTGCCGGCCAGACGGTTGCAAACCATATTTTGTCGCTTGGATGCGAAAACATCGTATTACTGGCTATCAACGATACGTTTTCTTTTTCCCGGCTTCGCCAGAAAGGTATTCTGGGTACGATTACACAAGCGGGAATTACCATACCGGAATATAACCTGATCCATCTGCCGGGCTTCGATTTTGACATTGCTTCCAGCCTGCTGCGGCAGCGCTTCCAGGAAAACGGAAAACCGGACGCGGTCATCGGTATTAACGACGCCCTCGCTGCGATCGCCATCAGGGAATCCAAACGATTCGGCTATCGGGTGCCGGAAGATATTCTCATTGCCGGATTTGACAACGCGGAAATCTCCACCCTGACAACGCCGAACCTCACTACGATCAACCAAAAGTCCTATCATATCGGCATGCAGGCCGCTAACATGATTTTAAATACATTAGAGCATCCGAAACAACCTGTGCAGCATATTGTTCTCCAGGGAGAACTGATCGTCAGGGAAAGTACCCTGCGGTAACAATAGAATCCACGCTCCGTGGCAAATCGGATGCCGCAAACAAACCAAAACCCCGACATCTCCTGAATTTGAATGATGCCAGGGTTTTTCCGTTTTCATCTTTTAGTTTCGGCTTTTTTGCCTTTCTTCCCAGAACTGATTGACCAGACGCGCTTCGTGCCCGTATTCCAGCATCAGATGAATCATATGGTATCTGGCGATCTCTTCTGCGGAATACCCTTTCGGAAGCGGCGTACGGATAAATTCTCCGTCTTTGATACCGACACCGGCAAAAATACGGATCCGCAGCTCCCTCCCCTCTTTAGTTTCCCGCAAATAGTTGACGATCAGCATGGCTATCATCTGGTCCGAGATTCGGGTATCCAGTACCTGAAAATGTTCCCAGTAGTTCCCGCCGATCCAAATACAGCGGGGATCGTTTTCTTTTACTCTCTCCAGCTCCACGCCTAACTTTGTTACGTCCGTACCGTTGCAGTAACTGTCTTCGTCAAAGATCGCATGCATATGCAAAAGACCGTATCCAAAATCTTCGATCGCTCCGTCTGTAAAATGGAAATAGTGCGCGCCCGGAGTCCATGTTTTGTAAGCAAGCGCTCCTTCCGGCGCAAATTCCTTATTGTAGGCGTCCATTTTTTCATTGGTACGGCCCGGCTGTTGTATCATCACCGCCGAATAGGCAATCCCGCTTTTTAACACGCAGTAGCCGTTTTCCACGCGGCAGTAGCCGTCCGTATTCATATGTTTCGCATAATCCCACGGTTCGAACGCGTCTTCCACATTCATGGCCGGACCGTTCGCAATCGCTTCAAATTCCTGCGGCAGCTTATTTTCTTCATAAAAATATTTTGCAAACGGCGACGCGGCCTCTTCCAGCGTCAAATCCGGCGTCAGCGCTTTGATTTCCTCAAACGACAGCTCCCCGAACTTTTTAACCGGGGAACTGGCATGCGGAATCATTGTCACCAGTCCCTTTTGCCTGAATTCTACTCCCATAGTCCTCTCCTCTCTGTATCCTGTCGTTCCTCCGGCTTTTCGCTGATCCGCAGGATACCCCATTACCGTACCAGTATCCCCTGCTCAGGATAAAACGTTTCTATATGCGGCGTCATGCTTTACCTGTAAAGATCGCTCCGTCTGTTCCATAATTTCGATCGGATTCCCGTCCGGATCAACAATCCAGGCTACCATACAGCCGTCCGGCGACGCAAACGCCTCTTCTATACCGTGAACGACGGACTCTTTCATCGGATTGGAATATGTAGTCACGCCGCGCCTTTTTAATTCTTTGATCGCGTCATCCAAATCGTCTGTCAGCAGCGCGATATGGAAAAACGTTCCCTCGTCGCAGTAAACCGGTTTTTCCGGCGCCGGAAACGGATGGTTCGCATGGACCGGCTGCAGTTCGATCGTTTGGTTTTCATCGATCCGTACAAAAATATTCCACGGTTCTTCTTCCGGCGATACCCGCAGGTCAAACAGAGGTTCAAATCCGCATGCTTTATAAAATTCCAGAGATTTTTCAATATCATTTACAAAAAACGAAGCATGGTACAGGCCTTTGAATAATTTTTTCATGACATGCCCTCCTTTTGAAACCGGAGGTCTGCCAGACGCTGATAAGAATGTCCGGTCTGCTCCATCAGTTCAATCGGATTCCCGTCCGGATCGACGACCCAGCAAACGAAACAGCCGTCCGGGCTTAATACGACGTCGTCAATCGTTTTTACTTCTTTGGAACCAGGTTCTGGAAACGCGGTAATCAGAATATTGTTTTTACGGAGAGTTTCGATCATCTCCGACATATTGTCTGTTTCCAGGGCAAAATGCCACATAGTCTGGTTATTATAATAATTACTTTCTTTCGGATGCGGATGCGGATTATCCCCTTTGCACGGCTGCAGTTCAATGTACTGCCCGTCGCATAATTTCAGATAATAATCCCACGGCTTTTTATCCTCCCCGTCTTCCACAAGATGGAATGCGACCTGACAGCCCAATCCCTTATAAAATTCCAGCGATTTTTCAATATCATTGCAGAATATGCTGACATGAAACAAATTTTTAAATACACCCATAATTTCTTTTTTCTCCTTTTCTGCCGGTTCCCGGCTGGTCTGATGCCTTCCTTAAAGCAGGCGCCGCAGCATGGACTGATAACGCGTCATTTGTACCCGTTCGTCTTCTTCCGTACTGAAGTGATGCCCCTCATATTCCGCTGTGATATACCCTTTATAACCGTAATCTTTTACAATTTTCATAATCTCTTCATATGGAATACATGGATCTGTTTCGTCTTCTCCCAGATAATAAAACTTTCCGTGCAGCATATGGGAATACGGAAGCATCAGTTTTAAATCTTCCGGGTCGGACGGCACGCCGTTCTTTTCATAAAATTCTTTCCCGTACATTTTTTCCCGTTCGTTTAGGTCCATCGTTTCCAGGACTTCCACTCCTTTTTTCACATCCCACTCCCGTAAAATCTGCTGAATCTTTTCTTTCCTGCATTGCGGATCGTTAAACGCCTGGTCGATATGCAGCTTATGAGGGTAGTTCTGGAAAATACTCATATCCGGCGCAATGCCCAGATACCCGTCTGATTCCGCCATAATTTTTAAATATTCCTGCCACAACGGCAAATGGATATTATGCGGAAAATGAATTTCGATACACAGCTTTACGCCCATTTTTTTACAGAACGGAAGCATCTTTGCAAAAAGCTGCGGCGAAATCGACTGCTGCGTCTTTACCATACGGAATCCGGCTTTTTTTGCATATACGATATCGTTTCTTGTAAACTCCAGAATCTCTTCTTCGGTCAGGTCCCTGTCGTTTCTCATACCCATGTCAATATAGGCTTCCCAGCTTACCGCATCCATCCCGTATTTTTCCATAGCAGCTTTCAGCGCATACAGCCATTCGTCTTTTATATGGGGATAGTTTTCGGCAAACTGCGCCGCTACGATTGTAATACCGGTAAAACCGTTCTCTTTCGCCTCTTTTACCAACGCCGCCACGTCATACTCTTTTTCAAAAAACAGTTTTGCATAGCTGTAAATGCAGGCTCCGATTTTTAATTCCTCACAGCAAAAATCCCCCGGATCATGCTTTCCGCCGCCCGTTTCGTCCGTAACGCTTTCCGAAACCAGCTGCAGTTTTTTCGTACACTCCCGGGTATTTACCATATAGGACCCAAAATACCCGGTATACGGAACCTTATAAGTCATCACTACCCTTACCTCGTGCTCTCCGGGCGCAGGCGGCTCTTCATCCAGAATACGCAGCACCGCCTTATCCCCGGTAAACCAGTACTCTTTATAAGCAGTGTCCGTTTCGTCCATCGTATACCAGTTTCCGTTTACACAAATGCGGTAATCCTTATTGGGGGCAAGCCGTCCGTCCACATAAACGGACAGGTCCGTTACATTGCACAGAAACGTGCCTCTGTAGGTAGGAAACGTAAGCTTCATCTCATACCCCAGGCGGTTCTCGCCTACTCCGTAATACGACATATCGTCTTCACAAAGCATATATTTTGCAAAAGCCTGAAAATCCATAACATCCTCCTTTTCTTAACGTTTTGGGATAAACGGCGCCGTCAGGTAAGACGCCTTATCCCCGCCGGTATAAACAAACGCGTTTCCTTTGTTTACCGTTTGCGCCGGTTTCAAATCCGGCCATTCCTCTTTGTTCCACTCATACCCCGAAATAATCAGTTTCAGTTTTTCTCCCTTTTTGTACTTTATGCCTGCCGGCCACAAAGGAATGTCGACGCGGACCGGTACGCCGGGCGTTAGTTTTTTCCGTACCCGAAACGTATGGAACGGTTTTGCCTGCGTGGATTTCTCCTCATCCAATTCCCGGAACGACGCGCGCAGCCTGCCGCAGGGGGAATACAGCTTCAAACCCTCAAACCCGCTCGACGGCGCACCGTGTACGATAATCGGCCGTAAAGCGTCCGTTTCATCCGCTTTCAGCGCATAGACAAACAAATCCAGATCGTCTGACGCTTCCGTTTCCACCCACAGATGCGCGCCGAAATATCCGGTCGTTTCCGCAGGCTCTTCAAACGTAAAGGTAAATTCCAGGAAATCTTTGCGGTCGTCCGCACAATACTTTTCTTTTGCTTCTTTCGCCGGCAAGGCATCGCTTAACGTATGGCCGTCACTGTCCAGATACAGATTTCTGTATTCCGTATCCGGAAGCGGAAAATCCGTTTCCAGGCGGTTTACAATATCTTCTCCGGTAGTGTCCAGCACGGAAAGCCTGACCCGCGGCGTTTTCTCCCAGCCGTTTTCTTCCCCTTTCAGGAAACGGTCAAAGAACTTCTTTAAATCCGGCTGGTACTCGTACAAATCCGGCCATTCATGCGTATTGTGCACGCGCAGCCATTTCTCTTTGGAAGCAATTGCGCCAAAAGCTTCCAGCGTCCCGTATGTATGGAATTTGCTTACATAGCTGGCCACAATATAAGCCGGTACGTCAATATTCTCCAGCTTCGTCCGCTTATCTTCCCAGTAAGCGTTCATACAGGGATATTTCTCCGCCATGGCCGCGGTATTTTCATACCAGGTAAACCCTTCCTTTTCAGCGTCCACCCTTTTTTGGAAACCGAAATTCGGGATGCCTCCGTTTAAGTTTGTATGCCGGTAAAAATCCGTAAACCCTTCCCACGGCGCGATTGCCGCCAGATGCGGCGGGCGTAAAGAAGCCGTCAGAAACTGGGACACCGCCAGATAAGAGTTGCCGGCCATCGCCACTTTTCCGCTGCACCACGGCTGTGCGGCCGCCCATTCCACGATATCGTAACCGTCTTTGGCTTCCGCCGTTCCAAACGAACGGTTATCGCCGTAACAATAGAACGTACCTCTGGCGTCCGGCTGTACCACCGCATATCCTTGCGGCACCCAAAAACCCGGATCCGGCCCTTCCTGTTTCTGCAAATTGGAAAGTATCTCATCCGGCACTCCCCACGGAAGATGCAGGCTGTGGACATGTTTTCCGTACGGACTGTACGCGATAATCGCCGGTACTGCCCCGTCCCCTGCTGGCCGGAACACATCCGCAAAAATCACGACGCCGTCCCGCAGCCTGACCGGTACGTCTTTTTCAAACAGAATATCTGATGTTAAAGGCGCCGCCCTTTCTCCGTGCACGCTTCCCGCCTTTAGCAATATCGTTTCCCGTTTCACCCCCGGATGGTTTTCATCTGGAAAGCAGCTGCTTTTGCTGTAAATGACTTCTATTTCTTCTTCCCCGAACCGTTCTTTTACGATTTTTTGTTCTGCCATCTCACTTTCCTGCCTTTTTTGTGTGCTGTTTTGCTTTTCTGCTTTTTTCATTTTTTTCTGCTCTTTTTTACTTCTCTACCTTTTCCGCTTTTTTCTTCAACATTCTGTCGCTGAATTTCGCGCTCCATACGTCGATCATAACCGCCGCAATGATCAGGATGCCTTTTGCAATCAGCTGCCAGTTGGAATCTACGTTCAACAGGTTCAGCCCGTTATTGATACAGCCGACGATCAGGCAGCCGATTAACGTTCCCGCCATCCTGCCTTTTCCGCCGGAAAGAGGGGTACCGCCGATGACTACGGCTGCAATCGCATCCATCTCCATGCCCTGCCCGGCAGACGTCTGGGCTGACGCCGCGCGCCCGGTCAAAATCAACGCCGTAATCGCCGCGCACAGACCCATAAATACGAATACGCCGATTTCCACTTTCCTGACGTTCACCCCGCACACTCTGGCGGCTTCCTTATTCCCGCCCAATGCAAGGGCGTTCCGTCCAAACGTCGTTTTCTTCACAAGTATGACCCCTGCGATTACCATAATGACCATAATAATAACCGGTATCGGAACCACGCCCACATAACCCTGCCCGATTTTTTTAAACCAGTCCGGAATACCGGTAACGGAAGAGTTGTTGCAGGCCAGGTAGTTCACGCCCTGAAAAATCGACATCGTGGCAATCGTGGCAATAAAGAACGGAAGTTTTAACACGCTGATCAGGCTCCCGTTTAAAAGACCACAGGCAAGGCCGACGCCCAGCGTAATCAAAATCACGACGATTCCCGGAATACCGGCTGCCCTGGTGGCAAGCAGCGCGGAAAACGTCCCTACCATACCGACCATACATCCGACGGAAAGGTCGATGCTCCCGCTTGCAACTACCAGCGTAAATCCAACGCCCAATGTTGTGGAAGCGCAGATCTGCCTTAACACGTTGATCAGGTTGACCGGTGTAAAAAATACGTCCGACGCAATCGAAAGTACGATCACAAGGCCGATTAAAATCAATAATGCTTTCCAGTCCATAAAAATTGTTTCCAGCATGGACTTCAATTTACTGTTTTTCGCTGTTTTCTCCAATCCCATTTTTTCACCCTCATTTTCTTTCGTTTCTGTTCACAGAAAATCACCCGTTACAGGTTTTTTTGACTGTTGACGCCAAATGCATGCGAAAGCAGCTGATCCGCGTCCAGTCCCGGACGGTTCCGCTCTTCATGTACGATCTTCCCGCCGCGGACGATCGCGATACGGTCGCTCATGCCCAATACTTCCGGCATTTCCGAAGACACCATAATGATCGCTTTTCCCGATTCCGCCAGTTCATTGATAATTTTATAAATCTCGCTCTTCGCCCCTACGTCGATACCGCGGGTCGGCTCATCCAAAATCAAAACCTGCGGATTCAATAGCAGAAGCCTTGCAAAAATCACTTTCTGCTGGTTGCCGCCGGACAGGGAATCAATCGGATCTGAAAAAGAGGCCTTTTTAATATGGAGCTCTTTTTCCATCCGTTTACAGTCTTCCAGTTCGCGTCCGCCGTTCATAAATCCAAATTTAGAATACGCTTTAATATTCGGCAGCGTAATATTGGTAAAAATCGGCATGGACTGCAAAATCCCCTGGCGCAGCCTGTCCTCAGTTACCATGGCGATTCCGTTCTCGATAGCGTCCCGGGGCGTTTTTATTTTTTTTTCTTTCCCGTGAATATAAATTTTTCCGGACAGTATTTTGTCAATTCCAAAAATCCCCCGCATGATCTCCGACCGTCCGGCTCCCATCAGCCCGCAAAACCCCAGTACTTCGCCGGCGCGCAGTTCGAAAGATACGTCATGGAATACTTCCCCGCATAAATTTTCCACTTTCAGAATAACGTCGCCTTTTTTGATCTTTGTATTTTTGGTATAAATTGCTCCGACTTCACGTCCGGCAATCAGGGAAATCAGTTCTTCCATCTGAATATCCGAACATGCCCTCGTCGTAATGTACGCGCCGTTGCGCATGATCGTCATATTGTCGCAAATGGCATACAACTCTTCCAGCTTATGGGATATAAATACAATCGCCGTCCCTTTGTCGGCCAGTTCCCGGACAATTTTATACAAAAGTTCAATTTCCTGATCCGCCAGCGCGGAAGTTGGCTCATCCATAACGATAATGTCCGAATTATAGGAAACAGCCCTGGCAAGCTCAATTAACTGCATATTGGCAACGGAAAGCGGCGCTACCAGCGCATTGGGATCCAGTTCTATGCCCAGCCTTGACAAAAGATCCTCCGTTTCTTTGATCATTTTTGTCTTCTGAATAATCCCTGCTTTCCGAAACTTCGCCGTCCTCCCCAGCCAAATATTTTCCGCAACGGTAAACGTCTGCACCAGATTCAGCTCCTGATGGATCATGGAAATACCGGCGTTTAACGCATCCGTCGGACTTTTAAAATCAACCGTCTTCCCATGATATACAATTTCTCCCTCGTCTTTCTTGTAAATACCAAGCAGACATTTCATCAAAGTTGATTTTCCCGCGCCGTTTTCCCCGATCAGCGCGTGTATCTCGCCTCTGTGCAGCGTCAGCTGCACATGGTCAAGCGCCACAACGCCGGGAAAACTTTTTGTGATCCCTTTCATTTCCAGAATGATTTCCTCCAATACATTACCTCCTTCCTGCTTATGAAAGTTTTTATGAAACTTTTCTGTAAATATAATACTTTTTTACATTCAATTTGTCAATAGTTTTGTTCCATTTTTCCTGCGGCGTGAAAAAGCACGCTGTACCCAGCGTGCTTTTTGGCCTTAACATTATTCGCCTTTTCATCAGTAATTATTCCGCATTATAATACTGATCTACGTTTGAAGCATCAATAACCGTAGTTACTTCTTTCGAAATATCCGTATTTTTTTCAAATTCCCCATCCGATGCAACGGCAATGGAAAGTTCCAGCCCTGTCTGCGCAATCTTATGGAAATCAAATCCTACCGTCCCTGAATATCCGTCGTCCACGATTGCTTTCATACCAAGGTTATGTCCGTCCATACCAAGGGAAATCACCTCATGTTTTGCAGAAATACAAGCCTGCAGTGCGCCGATACACATCTCGTCGTTTGCCGATACGACACAGTTTAATTCCGGGAATGTCTGCAGCCAGTCTTCCATTGTCGCCATAGCGGTATCTGCGGAGAAGTTGCAGTACTGGGCATCCAAAAGCTTCGCCCTGTCTTTGTAATCTCCGTCAAACAAGGTACAGAATCCCTCATATCTTTCCGTCATCTGCTGAATCCCCTGCGCACCGTTTGCATACACGATATTGAGCGATACATCCGGATTTTCTTCCAGATAGTTTTCCAGCCACTGCGCCTGAAGCACGCCAGAACCGTAGTGGTCGATTGTGATCAGGGAGGACGTATACTCTTCAAACGTTGTTCCGAATCCATAATCAATCACAGGGATACCTGCCGTTTTACATGCCTCAAATGCCGGAACGCTGCCCTCCGTATCAACAGACTGGATACAGATCACGTCCGGCTGACGTACGATCAGGGAATCCACGTCGGAAATCTGCGTATCTACGTCAAGATCCGCATTGGTAAAGAAATATTCAATCGTATACGGATTGCTGCTGTCTTCGTTATACTCTTTGATCATTTCTTCCGTCGTATCCCACCATACCGTCATTGCTTCATCCAGGCTTCGGAAAGAAAATCCAATCGTCAGCTTTTCTTTCTCCCCGGAAGCGCCCGCTTCTTCGCCGGATCCGCTTTCTTTTTCCGATGTGCCGGCTGCCCCGCCCCCTTCTGTAGCAGGTTCGGTCTTCCCCTCCTCCGTTTTTCCGCCTCCACAGCCTGCCAATAAGGACACAGACATTGCAGACACCGCAAGAACACCGATAACTTTCTTCAATACTTTTTTCATTTTACTACCTCTCCTTTGTAAGATTTGTAAATTTACTGTAAAGTTTCTGTTTTTATGATATATTTTTTCACTCATTTTGTCAACAAATTTTTCAATATTTTTTACATATCTTTTCAAAAACGGTTCCTTTTCACGAAGTGCGGAAAGCCGCTGACAGTTTGTCCGTTTTTTTCTGAACAGCTTTATTCATAATTTCTTAAATTTGCTGATATAAAAAATATTATAAGAACATTTGCATCCTGGTTTCGGACGTCAGCCTGCACAAAATATGCTGTTCTT
>JAAWJJ010000051.1 GCA_022796875.1 Eubacterium sp.
CCATGGATGGCAGGTTCTTCGGAACCTGCTTTTTATTTTTAGATAGAAAAAAGAAGCCGTTGCTCCAGTAGATGATTCATCTACTTTTGCAACAGCCCCATTTCTTTTTTATTCTGCCTCTTTTTTGTTACTGCTTCTTTCTGTTTTTGGAAAATTCATTTTTGTACTCGTTGCTGACATCGTACTGCGCCAGTTCTTCTTCCCCTGTCATGACGCGATATGCGCCCGCGGCGATCGCCTCATTCTCCAGATCTCCAGGATAAATGAAGAACGGCGCCATAATGCCGACGCGGCTGCGGATTGCCTGAATCAGCTTTTTAGAATTTGCCATTCCGCCGGTAAATGCTACCGCATCTACTTTTCCGTGCAGGCTTGCAAAACAGGCGGCAATTTCCCTGGAAATCTGATAAGCCAGGGCGTTAAAAATCAGCTCTGCTTCCTTATTGCCCGCTTCAATTCTTTTTTCAATCTCACGCAGGTCGCTGGTACCGAGATACCCTTCCAGCCCGGCCTGGTTCCGGACAAGCCGGTACATTTCTTCTTCCGTATATTTTCCGCTGAAGCACATTTTAATAATCGCGCCGGACGGAACGGCTCCCGCCCTCTTTGCGGAAAACGGTCCGTCCCCGTCCCCCGTTGCATCCGTCGTATCTACGATTCTGCCACGTTCATGCGCACCGATCGAGAGGCCGCCTCCCATATGCGCGACAACGGCGTTGATCTCATGGTATTTCTTTCCCATTTCCGCCGCCGCTTTCCTGGCCGCCGCCCGCTGGCTGATCGCGTGGAAAGACGCCCTTTTTGCAGCTCCCGGCAATCCGGTAATCCGCGCTTCCGGCACGAATTGGTCGATGGACGCCGGATCCGTGACATAGATCGGAATCTCTTTATCCGTTGTTTCTAACAGCAAATCTACGATTTTAATCGTGCCGAATAATGCATGCATCAACGGTTTGTCCGGAATATATTTTTCTTCAATTACTTCTTTTAACACACCTTCTACTTTAAAAGTACCGCCGTCGCCTCCGTAAAACGTGGCGCCAAGCCTTGGCGCGAGCGCGTCGAAATCTGACATTTTGTAACCGACGTCGTCCAACCATCTTAATACGGCGTCCGTCCTGTTTTTTACGTCTTCCGCGGCTGGCAGGGACAAATCCAACTCTTCCTGTGAGTAATCAAAAGAATATTCTTCCATGCAGTTTAAGTCTTCAAATATCGACAGCTTTCCGGAAGTTCCTCCAAAATTTAATACCAGTATACGCATGTTACACCTCCCCTGCCATTGCGGATGACAATACTAAAGTACAATATTTATTCTGGACGGTCGTAGCGCGCGAAGTAAGCGCGATCGGGACTTCTGCCCCCAGTACGAAACTTACCGCCCTGGCACCCGTCATTTCTACTGCTTTGCTGTAACAGTTTGCAGATACGAGCGTCGGAAACAGCAAAAGATCCGCATCTCCTGCAACCGGACTTTCATAGCCTTTGGCCTTTGCAACCTCCGGCCTTAATGCAAGGTCGATAGAAATCGGCCCCTCTACAACGCAGCCCTTAATTTCGCCGCTCCGGTTCATTTTCTTTAATTCATTCGCATCCAGCGTTTCCGTAATCTTGGGATTGACATTTTCATTGGCGCAAATTGCCGCCACTTTTAAGTTTTCGTCATATCCCATTTTATGCATGGCCGCCGTTACCATTTCAATCTGTTTCTTTTTGGAATCCAAAGACGGATACGGGATGACCGCCGCATCGTTAATGGCTAACAGCTTGTGGTATTTCGGCACTTCCAACATCGCCATAACGGTCAGCAGGCCTTTATGCTGCAATCCCTCCTCTTTATTC
Source organism: Eubacterium sp. (assembly GCA_022796875.1). Classification (GTDB taxonomy): domain Bacteria; phylum Bacillota; class Clostridia; order Lachnospirales; family Lachnospiraceae; genus JAAWJJ01. Next base: position 1,843 of record JAAWJJ010000051.1, read on the forward strand.
AAAACTGCGCGCAGGACGTCGGAAGTATTTAACAACCCTTTCATAATAAAGTCCGCTTTTTTCTCCCTGACAAGACGTACGGCGGTTTTTGCAATTTCGGCGTCCTCCGATACGTCGTAAATCGTATCCTCATCCACGTTTTCTCCGATTTCTCCAAGAATACACAAAATATCTTTTTTATTGCCTATAAAAAACGGTTTCACAATTCCTTCTTTCGCAGCCTGGCACGCTGCCTCTAACGTATGTTCATCCGCCGCAGCGGCCACGGCAACCGCCCGCTTGACTTTTTTCGCCGCTACATGCTCCATCAGATCATCTATATTTTTAAACACAAAATCCTCTCCTTTTTTAAAGATTGCCACTGGCATGGCAAACCAGTGGCATTTGACAATATGGGAAAAGTTTTAGCAGATTTTCTTTCCCGTTCCCTTATAAACCTTTTATTCCGCCCAAATTTCCTCCGGCGTCAGTTCTTTCCCGAAATACGGAACTGTATATACCATTCGGGTAATATTCAGCATATGGGAAAAATTCACATGTTCACTTGTAATATTCCCCTGGAAGAAACCGCCTCCCAATCCATGCGTGGAAACCAGGCCGTTGGAATGATACGGTTCCCCGCTGCATGCAAGGTTATTGTTATTGATAATCAGACGGCATACCGGAATTTCAAGTCCGGCATACAGTTCATGGTCTTTATCGTTCGTATAAATATCCGTGGAATGGCCTGCGCCTTCCATCAAAAGGTTGGTTTTGGCAATATGTACCGCTTCTTCCCAGTCTTTTTTGTAAGTGATAATATTGGTAACAACGGTCAGTTTTTCTTTGCAGAGCAGTTCCTCTTCGCCATATTTTTCAATTTCAACAAGGAACGTTCTCTTTCCTTCCGGCACTTCCACGCCGATCGCTTCTCCGATTTCTTTGATCGGTTTTCCGACGAAAGCCCGGTTCATGGCATATTCGCCGGTCTTTTCATTTTTCGTAAAAAGGATTTCCCTCATTTTATCCACTTTTACTTTGTCGGTAATGACAACGGCGCCATGCCGGTCGTACGCCGCCATAATTTCTTCTTTATCTTCTTCCGGAACAATTACCGTCTGATCGCTGGTACATGGAATCCCGCTGTCCCAACTGCGGCAGGTAATCGAACCTTCCGCGATAAAATCAAATTTTTCGTTCATGCCGCGGTCCACGATAACCTGGCAGTTTCCCTGTCCGACGCCATAGTTCGGAGTCCCGCTTCTGTTTGCCGCGTCCACGATTCCAGGGCCGCCGGTAGCTACTACCAGATTACATGCGGACATACATTCCTGTGTGGCAAGAATTGACGGTTCCGCCACGCACTGCACGAGATCTTCCGGAACGCCCAGTTTTTTTAAACTCGCGCGGATCATGTCTGTACAATGAAGCGATACGTTTTTCGCGCTTGGATGCGGGCAGATAATAATCGCGTTCCCTCCTTTTAAAGCCTGCATCGTATTCGACCCGATATTAGCCGTAGGATTGGTAGACGGCATCACGGCGCAGATTACGCCCGCCGGTTTTGCAATTTCCAGAATACAGTTTACGTCCAGTTTCCCTGTTTTCCAGCCAAGGACCCCGGTCGATTTTTTATCTTTCGTCCAGTGCCACTGCGCCGTCATGGACATCTGCATTTTGGCAACTTTTCCTTCTACGCTTCCCATCTTTGTTTCTTCTACCGCTTCTACTGCAAGCTGCTCTGCATTATCATAGACTGTTTTTGCGCAGGCTCTTGCCGCTTTATCATATACGGCCTGCGTCGGATGGTCGGAATAAGCAGTCTGGGCCACGCGGGCTTTTTTCAATAATCTGGCAATATATTCTCTCGTTTCCTGATCGTTCATTTTACCTGTTCCTCCTTATTATTATTTCCGTTTCCTCTTTTCATATCAATTACCTGCGTTTTTACTGCGTAACCATTTATTTTTACTGAATTGACACTTATTTTTACTGCTTTACCATTTTTTACCGCATTACAACGCGCGTGCTACTTCGTATGCGCCGTGCACAACAGTATATACGTTTCCTACCGTTTTGCAGTCGCCGGTCTGGTAAAGTTCCATACCGCATCCCCTCAGCTCTTCAGTCAGATTGGATGTTACGGATTTCATACCGATCGACATGATGACATGATCTGCTTCCACGGTTATTTTTTCTCCGCCTGCGGTCGGACTTACGATGGCTCCTCTATCGCAAACGCCTTCGATCTTATGGCCAGCCATGATCTTTACTTTATGGTCCTCCAACAGATCTTTCACCATCATACTGATCGTAATATCGACCATGCTGCTGGCTGCCAGTACTTCCGGCGCCGCTTCGACAAGCGTTACGTTTTTCCCCTGGCCTGCATAGTCGATTGCGGTTTCACATCCGACAAGGCCGCCTCCGACGATCACGATCTTCTGTCCTAACTGTACTTTTCCGTCCAATACGTCTACTCCGGAAACACATTTCGGATGGTCTTTGCCTTCAATTCCCGGCATAACCGGTTCCGACCCAACGGCAATTACCACTGCGTCCGGGCTCAGTTTTTTCACTTTTTCAGCCGTCATTTCCGTATTCAATTCTACCGGAATATCCAATCTTTTCACTTCATTTTCATACCATGCCACGAGTTTTTTAAGATCGTTTTTAAACTCATGTGCCGATGCCGGGATTGCCATGCCGCCCAGCCTGTCTGTCTTTTCATAAATTGTGACGTCATGCCCGCGAAACTTCGCGTCGATCGCAGTTTCCATACCGCCGATTCCCCCGCCGATCACGGCGACTTTTTTCGGCTGCAGCGTTTTCTCCAGGCCGATCACCGTAGTTTTCCTTACCGTAGGGTTGACCGCACAACTAACCGGAGCGCCCTTATGCAGGTTGCCGATGCATCCCACGTTGCATCCGATACACGGACGGATCGTTTCCGGCTCTCCTTTTTCCAGCTTCTGCGGATAATATGGATCCGCCAGCGACTGCCGTCCGATTGATACCGCGTCGATCTTTCTTTCCCTGACCGCTTTCTCGTTTGTCACCGGATCGTTCATTCTGGAACCGGCAAGCACCGGAATATTTAATTCTTTTTTGCATGCCTCTGCAAGCGGCAGAATCTGGGAAAGTCCCATATAAGTCGGCTGGCAGGCATAATAGAACGAATCGTATATTCCAACGTCTACATTCATGGCGTCGTAACCGTACTGTTCTAACAATTTGGCAATCCGGATCCCTTCTTCAAGCGTCCTGCCTGCTTCTTCTTCTCCATGCAGGCTCGGCTGGTTCAGGCCTTTAATATAACTCTTTAATCCCAGGCGCATCATGACCGGATAATCGGAACCGCAGACCTGTTTTACGCCTTCTACGATTTCTTTGCAGACGCGCAATCTGTTCTCCAGGCTTCCGCCGTACTCGTCTTCTCTGTGGTTGGTGATCGCCATCGCAAAATTGTCCAACAGATATCCCCAGTGGAGCGCATGAATTTCCACGCCGGCAAAGCCGCTGTTTTTACATAACTGCGCCATCTGCACCATGCTGTCGATCTTCTGTTTAATCTGATCCTTTGTCAGTTCCGGCGACAACGTTGAGGGATCGTAAAAGGACGGATTCGGGGAACTGGAATACATGCCGTAATTACGTCCCCATCCCATTGTCACCTGCTGAAAATTTTTCATCCCGAAAGCTTCGCAGCGTTCGTTTAACAACTGCCCCTGCTTCATAAAAAATCCCTGAAACTGCAAAATATCATAAATCGGACCGTTCATTGCCGGATCTACTTTGTTGTCCGGGAACATGGTACATCCGAGAACCACGGCGCCCCAGCCGCCTTTTGCTCGTTCTACTATATCTGCAATACCTGCGTCGCTGTATTCCCCGTAAGGGCCTCCAAGCCCCGCATATCCGTCACCCATAGGCGCGACGAAAAGCCTGTTTTTGATTTCTGTGTTTCCTATTTTAAACGGTGTAAAAAGACTTTTAAATTCATTGCCCATAATTATAATACTTTCTCCTTTCCGATTCTTTTGATATCTACTAACAACGGTATTTGATATGCAAAACCAGATTGATCAGGCCTACCGCTACCATACAGCAGATCACATATACCAGGCCGGCCAAAGCATTGATATTCTGTATTAATGCACCGGCGATTAACTGGCTGACAATTCCTCCGATATTGGCAAATACAAGACAGATCGACATATTTTTCGTTGCAAATTCCGGTTTCACGATTTCTACAGGTATGACATAATACACGCCTGCCGCCAATGTAACAACAAAATAGCAGATAAATGCGAAAACAGTCAGTATCGGAATTGCAGCCTGTGCGGATACCATTCCATGGAAAATAATCCACAGAACCGCGCCACCCCAAAAAGCCATCATTGTAACTTCCGTACGGCGTCCTTTGAATACCCGGTCGGAAATAATACCAAAAATCGGACTGGAAATAATATGTCCTAAAAACGTCATGGACAAAATAGCCGCGCTTGCTTTTGCATCATATCCCATTGCCGGGAAATATAACGGTAACACGAACGACAGTCCCGACAGCAATACGCTCGCATAGAAGAAACATCCGAAATAAGTCAGCCAGCACCCCGGAAACCGAAATGCTTCTTTCATATTTGCCGGCATTTGAAACACTTTCCGCCCGCTTGCTTTTGCCCACTGCTCTCTCTGTGCGTCCGTCATTTCTCCCTGAGGGACATAACCTTCGATCGCTTCATCAATGATGCTTACGCCATATTTTTTCATAATGTCTTTGTATACAAACAGAACCAGTAAAAACATGACGATACCAAACGCTGTCAGCATGACACCGCAGGCTTTTCCTACCGACCACTGTGCAAGTCCGGTACGGTACGTATACTGTGTGACTAACGTACAGGAAAGCCCGTAGCAGGCGCTCATACATCCTGCCGACAGAGCGCGTTCTTTTACTGGAAACCATACGGCCTCCATACCCATGGACGCCGGGTTAATAATACCCATGCCCATACCCTGCAGCAGGCGGACGGCAACCAATGCCGGAAGGCTTTCCGGAATCACCAGATACAAAAGCCCGGATACCACGATCACGATCAAACCGGCAAGACACGCTGCTTTGTCGCCGATTTTTGCAGACAACAGCGGGAATACAAACAGTGAAAATATCGCCATTGTCAAAAGTCCGCAGGCAGACAGCACCGAAAGGAACGATTCCCCGATCTGGAACGTTTCCATGATCTGCGTACCGGCTGAATTAAACACCTGCAGTCCGGCATAAGTCAGAATATAAACAAGCGTCATAATAATAAATGCTACAAAACGATACGCCGGCGCTTTTTTTAATTTCGGATAAGTTTTTGTATTTTCCATTTTATCTCCTCTCTCCCTTTCGGCAGCAATACATAATCCTTACGTATGTATTCGTACCTGTTAATCTTCAAACAAAAGCACCGGTTTAATATTCTTTCCTGCAATATTATCGTCCATTGCTTTCTGGATCTCTTCAAACTTGTATTCCGTAATCAGCCTGTCATACGGGAATTTTCCTTCTTTGTACAGTTTGCAAAGTTCCGGAATGATATCTTCATTGGAAATATCGCCCATCGCAATAAACGTGATGTTTTTGTAATTTACCGGCCCAAAGAACCAGCTGTCAAAACTGATCGCTCCGCCAACACCGATCTGAGCTATTTTGCCGCCTGCCGCTACTGCCGACATCGCCGCTTTAATGCCCGGGACATATCCGCTGCACTCTACGAGGCCAACTGCCAGCTCGCCGCCCATGGCATCAATTATCGCTTTTGTTTCCTCTAATTCGGACATGCCTTTTACATTAACAACCGCATCTGCGCCGGTTTCCGTCGCCATCTCCAGACGGGAATCCAATACGTCTACTACAACGATTTTCGCGCCGACTGCTTTTCCCATCCAAAGCGCGGAAAGTCCGACCGTTCCGCCGCCGTTTACGATGACCCAGTCACCTTTTTCCGGTTTAATAGTACTTTTGATAACGCCGGAACCGGTACGCAGTCCGCATCCTAAAGGTCCTGCAATCTTTAAATCCATGTCGTCTGGCACTTTCGTAATCAATCTTTCGCTTGTCAGGACATATTCTGCAAAAGAACCCTGTGAAAACATCGTTGCTACCGGTTTTCCATCTGTCGTCGTCAAATAAGACCCGCCAAAAGCGTCTTTTCCGCCGATCAAAATTGACATATCGGCTTTTCTTTCGCAAATCCATGGTTTTCCGGCTTTGCAGGCTTTGCATTTTCCGCAGGACGGATCGGCAATTACAACATGATCGCCTGCTTTCACTTTTGTCACGCCAGGTCCGACGCTTTCTACAATACCGGAACCTTCATGTCCCAAAACCATAGGTAACGCAAGCGGCAAACTAAATTCGTCGGTCGCATAAGCAACGTCCGTATGGCAAATGCCTGTGCCAACCATCTTTACCCGCACTTCGCCCTCTTTTGGTTCACGGATATTTACTGTTGTGATTTTAAACTCCGGATTCTCTTTTAAAGTTTCTGTGACTACCGCTCTGATTTCCATAATACTTTCTCCTTTCCATCTCCTGAGGCATATTATTTGCCCGCTCCTGACCTCCGTAATCATTACGTTCTTTACGTTTTTGTATCCGTTACGTGTTCGCAATTGTTGCGTGTCGTAATCGTTACATGTTCGTTAAGTTTGATGCATCAATCTATGGTTTTATTTTATACATACTGTATGAGGATTGGAATTTATAAAAATGTTGCGGAATCTAAAAATGTGCAATCACATCTGTTTATCTGAATATTGACAGTCGTTTCTTTTTGTCAATTGCCCGTTTTTCCTTTTTCCACTAATATGGGTATGTAGATACCTTGTATCTCATATAACTTATAACCCTGAAACTAAAAACACCCCTGCCGGAATCCCTGTTATATGATTCCTGCAAAGGTGTTTTTAGCTTATTTATTGTTACCGTTATAAGCAAAATTACTGACTGTTTTCAATTTTAAATAATTTGTCATTCTGTGAAAGTTCTACTGCCACATGTGACTTATTCAATACAGAAGATGGCAGCTTATCTTTCAGTATCGAAATAACCAACTGTATTCTTTTATTCTGAACAAAATCTGCAACTTTAACAAGTTGGTTATCATGCATAAGTTCCTTTTTATCATTTAGTAAAAAATGAAGATACGGAATATGCTCATCTTCCGCAAAAAGAAGATATGCCAAATCAAAACATAAAATTTCTCCCTGTTTTTTTCCGGAACTCATATTTGCATTAAAGGCATTGAATTTATAATATTGCTGCCCTTTTTTATTAATTTCTTTTTTATGTGTAAGCGCATATTTTTCACCATACAATTCCTGTGAAATTCTTGTTTTTTTCATCAATCAAATCTATACCTTCCGTATTCTGTTTTATTTGGTTAATATTTTTAAAATTATAATCCAATAAATAACTCATTAATTCTGCAAAAAAAGTTTCTGAATGGATATTCAAATCCAACAGATTAATTCTCCCACGATTTTTAATACGGTAAGAAAGAATACTTATTTTTTCTTCTATGTAGTTAAAATATTCACTTCGGTTCATTATTAGCCTCCTTTGTCAGAAGCTTTTTCTTAATCAATAAGTATCTGTTTTTATACTACCATACCCCCTTTGTTTACACAAGCCGGACACCCGCATCTTTCAGGCATCCGGCTTTCTTAATCCATCCTTTTCACAGCAGGAAAGTAACTCAGATTTTTTCCTTATCTATGTTACCTGCTGTTCCGCTTTCTCCATCTGTGTAAGAATCTCACTGCTTTTATAGCCTTTCCGCAATAAAAACTGATACACTCTTCTTTTTTCTTTTTCATCCTGCGGCTGAACCGGATAATGCTTTTTTTCCAGCCATCGTACGATCTGCGCGGTTTCTCTTTCTTCCGCTCCCTGCTGGATTCCCTCTATTGGTTCTCCTGATTCGCTAAATACCGATTCCTGTTCTTCTTCCAGCAGCGCGTCTATCATTTCCCTGTCCACTCCTTTGCGCATCAGGTCTGTCTTCATCTTCTGACGGCTGTCCCGCTCTTTATGTAATTCCATATAATGTCGGGCATAACGTTCGTCATCCAGATAATGATAGCTTTCCACATATTTTACCGCCGCTTCCACTGCTGCTGCCGGATATCCGCTTCCAAACAGTTTATTGGTAAGCTGCTTTTTTGTCCGATCCATCTTTTCCAACAGATGAAGCGCTCTCCTTTTGGCGCGTTTAACAATATACTCATACAGAATCTGCTCATACTGTTCCTGCGCCAGTTCCATATTTTCCTGCAAATGCGATGCCCGCAGTTCGGAAGAATACAACCAGAATGTTTCTTCTCCATCCAGGAAAACCCGGTGTTTCTTCCCGTCTTTTATTATCTGAGTCACCCACACAAATTTTATATCTCCTGATTTTTTGTTTCCTTATTTCTCTTTTCTTATTTCTCTTTTGGCACGGTTTTCTTTGCAGACGCTTCTTTTTCTTTCAGGCTTTCCTGTTTTTTATCCTGCTCTTTGGAAACCGTTTTTTCTTTTGCAGCCGCAGAAGCGTCCGCAACTGTGGCAGATTCCCCGTTTTCCTCCGCGCTGCCGTCCAGTTGGAAATGCTTCCTCACTTTTTCTTCTACTTCTTGGGCGATCTGCGGATTTTCCCTTAAGAAAAGTTTGGCGTTCTCACGCCCCTGCCCGATCTTTGCGTCATTATAGGCATACCATGCGCCGGATTTGTTGATAATATTCAGATTTGCCGCCAGATCCAGAATATCTCCCTCTTTCGATATCCCTTTCCCGAACATAATATCAAATTCCGCCTCTTTAAACGGCGGCGCAATCTTATTTTTTACTACTTTGATCCTGGTACGGTTACCTACAATCTCTCCGCCCATTTTCAACGACTCGATTCTCCTGACGTCCAAACGGATAGAAGAATAAAATTTCAACGCGCGGCCGCCCGTCGTCGTTTCTGGATTTCCAAACATAACCCCGACTTTCTCACGAAGCTGATTGATAAAAATCACAATACAATTTGATTTGCTGATTACTGCGGTCAGCTTCCGCAATGCCTGCGACATCAGCCTTGCCTGTAAACCGACATGGGAATCCCCCATATCTCCGTCAATTTCCGCCTTCGGCACCAGCGCCGCCACAGAATCCACAATAACGATATCCACCGCGCCGGAACGCACCATTGTTTCCGTAATCTCCAGCGCCTGCTCTCCGTTATCCGGCTGCGAAATATACAGATTGTCAATATCTACGCCGATATTCTTTGCATAAACCGGATCTAAAGCGTGCTCCGCGTCAATAAACCCGGCTATGCCGCTCCTCTTTTGCACTTCCGCCACCATATGCAGCGCAACCGTCGTCTTACCGCTAGATTCCGGCCCGTATACTTCAACGACTCTTCCCTTTGGTACGCCGCCAAGTCCCAACGCAATGTCCAGGCTTAGCGAACCTGTGGGAACGGTTTCCACATTCATATTAACGCTGGAATCCCCCAATTTCATAACAGAACCTTTGCCGTACTGTTTTTCAATCTGATTGATCGCCGCATCTAACGCTTTTAATTTATCTTCTTTTGCCATAAATATTTTCCTCCAAAATGAACCTATGTTCGTTCTCTGATAGCTATCATAAACGAAATATTCCCGAATGTCAAGACCTTTTTCGAAAATATGTTCGTTTTTTGCTTTTATACCACTGCTTTTTCAGTATTTTACTGTTTTATCTTTTTCATATATTACTTTTGAAAGGGGAAAAACAATAGAATCCATGCTTCGCGAATCTTCTATTGCCATGAAGAAAGAACAGCCACGAAATGTAACTGTTCTTATTATATGCTGTTTCCGCCGCCGCGTCAACTTTTTTAGTTTTTCCCAAACTCAGATAAAATTAACCCCTCGTTCCTTTCCAACGTCATGCCCACGCTCCAGCTATTGACAAACAGCAGCAATGGATTTCCTTTTAAATCCTGGATTTTTTTCATATCGGAAGTCCCTGTCAGCTTGTCCATATCAATATCGGTATTCTCAATCCAGCGGATATGCTCGTACGGCAGGTTGTCCATATAGATCTGGACGTTATACTCGTTTTCCAGCCGGTATTTCAACACGTCGAACTGCAGCACGCCGACGACGCCGACTATAATTTCTTCTAACCCGGTATTGTATTCCTGGAAAATCTGGATTGCGCCCTCCTGCGCGATTTGCGAAATCCCTTTGACAAATTGCTTTCTTTTCATTGTATCGACCTGTCGCACCCTGGCAAAATGCTCCGGTGCAAACGTCGGAATCCCTTCAAATGCAAATTTCTGATTTGACGACGTTACCGTATCGCCGATCGCAAAAATACCCGGGTCAAACACCCCGATAATATCGCCCGCATAAGCTTCTTCCACGATTTTACGCTCCTGCGCCATCATCTGCTGCGGCTGGGAAAGCCGCATCTTTTTATCGCTTCCCTGCACATGATACACTTCCATCCCGGCGTCAAATTTCCCGGAACAGATTCGCATGAACGCGATCCTGTCGCGGTGCGCTTTGTTCATATTCGCCTGTATTTTGAAGACAAACGCTGAAAAATCTTCCGAAAACGGGTCGATCACCCCTGCATCCGAGTTGCGCGGAAGCGGGGAGGCCGTCATTTCCAGAAAATGTTTTAAAAAAGTTTCCACTCCGAAATTCGTCAGCGCCGAACCGAAAAAGACCGGGGAAAGCTCGCCTTTTGACACCAGTTCCATATCAAATTCCGCGCTTGCCCCATCCATCAGCTCGATTTCCTCTAATAACGTTTCTTTCTTTTCCGCGCCGATCAGCACGTCTATTTCCTCCGAATCGATCGGGACATGCCTCTCTTCGCCCTCTTTCGTACCTTTGCGCGTATCGGAAAACAGCATGACCTCTTTTCTGTTTCTGTCGTATACCCCTTTAAACTCTTTCCCGGAACCGATCGGCCAGTTGATCGGGCAGGTCGCGATTCCCAGTTCCTTTTCAATCTCGTCGAGCAGGTCAAACGTATCATTGGCGTCCCTGTCCATTTTATTGATAAACGTAAAGATCGGAATGTGGCGCATCACGCATACTTTAAACAGCTTTCTCGTCTGCGCCTCCACTCCTTTGGAACCGTCGATCACCATGACCGCGGAATCCGCCGCCATCAGCGTACGGTACGTATCTTCTGAAAAGTCCTGATGTCCCGGCGTATCCAGAATATTAATGCAGTATCCGCCGTAATGAAACTGCAGTACCGAAGAGGTCACGGAGATTCCTCTTTCCTTTTCAATTTCCATCCAGTCCGAAACCGCATGTCTGGCCGTTGCCTTTCCTTTTACCGAGCCAGCCAGATTGATCGCCCCGCCATATAGCAGGAACTTCTCTGTCAGCGTCGTCTTTCCCGCGTCCGGATGCGAAATAATCGCAAACGTCCGCCTTTTCTCTATTTCCTGTTTTAACTCTCCCAATGGTATCATCCTCCAAATTTTTCTCTGATGTTTCGCCGTTTTTTTACGATGTTATCTTTTTCTCTGATATTATGCCGCTTTCTGGCAATATTTTCTTTTTTCTCTGTTCTTTTTACGACGGAGTTAAAAGCGATGTACCTGAAATACGGCTCCTGATCCCGAAATAGTCCAGAACCGTCGCCCCGATATCGGCAAAACTGTCCCTCGTATGATAATTCGTTCCCGGTCGCACGCCCGCGCCTGCCATGACAAGCGGCGTGTATTCCCGTGAATGGTCGGTAGACGGGGTACTCGGGTCGCAGCCGTGGTCCGCGGTAATCATTAACAGGTCTTCCTCTCTCATTGCCGTCAGAATTTCCGGCAGCCTGCCGTCAAAATAGGTCAGCGCTTTCGCATACCCGTCCACATCGTTGCGATGCCCGTACAGCATATCATAATCTACCAGATTTACAAAGCATATTCCGGTAAAATCTTTGGAAAAATAAGAAATTGATTTATCTATGCCGTCTGCATTTCCAGACGTACGTACAAATTCCGTAATTCCTTTCCCGGCAAAAATATCGTTAATTTTCCCGACGCCGATCACGTCCAGGCCCTCTTCCTTTAACTGATCCAACATGGTCGTCTGCGGCGGCTGCAAAGAAAAATCATGCCGGTTCGTGGTTCTCGTAAAATTGCCGTCTTCTCCAATAAACGGACGGGCGATCACCCTGCCGACGCCATGCTCTCCCTGCAGCATTTCCCTTGCAATTTCACAGTAACGGTACAATTCCTCTACAGGAACGACGCTTTCATGCGCCGCCACCTGAAATACGGAATCGGCGGAAGTATATACGATCAAATCACCCGTTTTCATATGCTCCGCGCCGTAATCTTTAATGACTTCGGTTCCGGAATACGGACGGTTACACAATACGCCCCGTCCTGTCCGGCGGGAAAATTGTTCTGTAATCTCTTTTGGAAACCCCTTTGGGTAGGTCGGAAGCGGTCGTCGGGATACAAGTCCGGCGATTTCCCAGTGGCCGATCGTCGTATCTTTCCCTTTCGACTGCTCCGTCATACGGGCAAACGCGCCCGCCGGAGCAGTTTCTTTTTCCCCGATCTCCACTCCGTCAATATTAAATAACCCCAGTTTCTTCATGTTCAGCATATGGAAAAATTCGCTGGAAGACGCCGCTTTTAACGTATTGCTTCCCTCGTCATGGTATTCTGCCGCATCCGGCATTTCACCGATTCCGACGCTGTCTAATACAATTAAAAATACTCTTTTCATCTATATGTCCTTTCTTTTATCTCTTAAGGTTTCCCATGCGTTTTATAAATATTTCCGTTCTTTTGCTTTTTTCATCAAATACCGGAAGACGCCCCTCATCTTTCGATACTAGTATAACCCGCACTAATTAACCGCATATTTCGCTTGCCTGAATTTCCATCTGCTGCGTTCCCGTCAATCGACGTCGTATCGGTAATTAGTGTGGATTATACTAGGATTATACCATAGATTTCCTATTATTCATATGGTGTAATTACAATATTCTCTGCGGAAACACCGGCTTTTCTTTTTACGATATCCTCGATCTGGGCGCGTTCCGCATCGGAAATCCCGGCCAGGTTTACGACTACGTCGCACGTATCATCGGTAATGCTGACGACTACATTCTGAAAGCCTTTTGCTTCCAGCAGGCTTTCCGTTGCCGCTTCGCGCTCGGCAATCGAAGTCATGGCGACCATGGTATCCACGGCCTGCTGTTTTTGTTCTTCGGACAGGTTGGTATTATTGATCAGTTCCAATAACGTTTCCTTATTTTTTGCCCGGATCTGTTCCCTCTCTAATTTTACCTCCGAAGCATAATCGATCACGTCCGGCTGGGAACTGGTAAGTACGGCTTCTCCCGCAATCTGGTTTTCTTCCCCGGATTCCGCCTGTGCGTTTTCCTGTGCAACCTGCTCTCCTGCTGCCGCATCCGCTCCTGTTTCCAGGCTCGGGTCTTCAGTATCCGTAAAAATATCTTCCTCCGAAATATCAAAAGCCACATTCGTGTCTTCTCCGTTTGCAGCGACCTCTCCCGTCAACTGCCCGTTTTCTTCCGTACCGTTTGCCGCCAAATCCGCCCCTTCAGCGACTGTTTTCTCCTCCGCGCCGGTTTCCTTTGCATCTTTGCCGCCTATGCCTAACTGCCCTCCTGTATAGCTGATATAACCGGCTACAGCAACCATAAGCGCCAGCGCTGTTATAATAATCTGATTCTTTTTTGCCTTTTTTTTCATGATTCCTCCTGCATGCGCATTTTTACTACTAAAATTTTATTCGCATCAATTCCAAATAATGCCTGAACTGCCCCTAAAATCTCCTGTTTTGTTTTACTGTTCCCACCCCCTTCTGCAACAATGCATACTCCTTTTATTTCCGGATACTTTTCATTAGAAATATAAGGAGCTCCTTCCTGCGCCTGCTCATATACGGTCTGCGTAGAAACCACGCTGGATTCCTGCGCATTTTCCCCGGACGTCCTGCTCTGTTCCCGGCTTTCATCTTTCTCCACTTCTTTTTGTCCTGTATCCTCTAACGTAATCATCACTTCTGCTTTTCCTACTCCGTCGATCTGCTCTAAAAGAGCTTTTAGCTTTTCTTCCAGCTGCTTTCCGTACTCTCGTTCTCCATAACCCTCTTCTCCCGGCCTGTTTGTTTTCTCTTTTCCGGAATCTTCTGCTCCCGCAATATTATTTTCCGTTTCTTTTTTCCCTGTCGGTATCGCGATCACCAGCAGCAGAAGTCCCGCCAGCAAAAGAAGCAGCCATTGGTTCTTCTTCATTCCTTTTATCCTGATCTCATTCTTCTCCCCCTGATTGATTCGGTTCTTCAGGTTCTCCCACAATTTCACCGCCGTATTCCTCCTCCAGCTTTTTTCTGTAAAAAGTTTCCCGGTACCGCATCATCGCCTCAATTTCCTGTTTCATGGATTCCAGTTCCAGCTCCATGCTCTCTGTTTCTATGATTTCTTCCAGAGAAATATCTTCGTTGACGAACTTCAATACCGGCTGCATGACCAGCACCGCCATAATGATCCCGCCAAAAACTTTGATGTATTTTAAGTACGTATTTTCCGGCAGAAACTGATAAATCACGCTGAGTATCACTGTAAAACAGAAAACATTTTTGATCCACCCCATTATTTCATTCATGCCATCACTCCCGATGCCGCGCATATGACAGCAGCTATTTCACTCATGCCATCACTCCCGATGCCGCGCATATGACGGCAATTGTAATAAAAAACAATATGACTACCGTAAACAGGCTTTTAAACAACAGCATGACGCCGGAACCGACCCCCGCTACCGCGCCGGAAATTCGTTTATCCGTGACCGGCTCCATCACTGCCGCCGCCAGCTTATAAAACAGCGCCATGACCGCCATTTGTATACACGGCGACGCGCAGAGCACCACCAATATGACTAACGCCGTCACACCGACGCTGTTTCGGATGACCATGCCTGTACCCAAAATCAGTTCCGAAACGGACTGCACGGTATTTCCAACCCCCGGAATCGCCGACAGGCCTTTCGACATAAAACTTCTCTTATACTGGTCCAACGCCGGCCCCAGCAGCCCCTGTATGACGTTTAACCCGATCACAAAAGTAAACAGTATTTTTAGCGCCCACGAAATACCGCTTCGGATCAGAGCCGTAAGATTGGAAAGCACTTCTTCCGTCGCAATATGGTTTAACATCACCAAAACCACATACAGGCGCACTGCCGGAACAAGCAGATAGATGACCGCATATTCCACCAGATAAATAATGATCAACGCTATTTCGTAAAATCCCAGCGCGCTTACCTGCCCGTTAGAAAAAACAAGCGCCAGCGTAAATACCGGCATCAGGCAGTTCATAAATCCCATGACCGTTCTCAAAGCGGTCACCACAAGATCGTTCACCGCCATAAAAGACCGCATCAGCAGCACCATCAGCACCAAATAGACCATATAATAACTGATCGTACTTACCTGGGAATTATGAAACGTATTGGCAAAATTATGTAATACGGAAAAGGCGACGGACAGGATCAGAATCTGTACGAGCGTGTCCCTGCTTTTTTCAAAACTGCCTGCAATAAGCGTTTTTACCGACTCCCAGAGCCCTTTGAAATCAAACTCCAAATCTCCGTTAATACATTTTCCGATATATTCGGAAAACCCTGGCTGATCCTCTTCCTCCAAAAAACGGTCCAGTTCCGAAAAATCTAAAATACCCGTAATTTCCTCCAGATCTTCTTCCGGCTGCACGCTCCCCTGAATGATTGGTTCGGCTTCCGATACTTCTGCCGCCTGCAAACCAACTCCCGCCTGCAGTAAAAACAGGAACGCGCCTATGATAAAAATTCCCTTTACGATCTTTTTTTTTCTAACCTTTTTACTATCCTTTTTTCCACACATTTTTCTCCTTGCCGCCTGCGAATATCCTCCTGCCTTTCTTATTTCTCCCGCTATCCTGCGAGAAAAGAAGAAATAGTTTCCAGCAGGCTTAAAACAACCGGCATGCTTAAAACCAGGATGGACAGTTTCGCAAATATTTCAATCTGATTTGCAATGCCTCCATAACCGGCGTCCCGGCATATACCGGAGGAAAATTCGGCAATATAAGTTACGCCGATCATTTTCAATATAATCCGGATATAATCCTCCGACAGATCAATATATCCGGTGATCTTGTCCAACGAATCCATAACCAGACGAAGCCTGGATACAATATAGAAAAAAATACACAGGCAGACGGAAAGCGCAATATATGTGCCGTAAGAAGGCTTCACATTCCTGAGCGGAATCGCGATCAGCACACCTGTCATACCGATCATACCTATTTTAATGATATCCATCCTGTCCCTCCCATTATAATGAAAAGAGATCTTTCATCGTTTCAAACAGATCGTTAATATACGGAATAATCCAGAACAATACTATAACCAGTCCGGCCAGACTTGTTAAAAACGCATGCTCTTCCCTGCCGCTGTGTTTTAAAACCTGGCTGATCACCGTCACAATAATCCCTACTGCCGCTATTTTAAAAATAAGGTTTATGCTCATATTTCCCCCTAAATAAACACCAGAATAACCAATCCTGCCGCTAATGCCGATAAAGCACGGGCCACTTTTTGTTTTTCTGCTATTTTCTTTTCCTGTCCCGTTATCTGTTTTTCCGTTTCTTTCAGGCAAAACAGTAACCTTTCTTTTGCAATCTGGCTGTCAGCCTGTCCTAAATAATTTCCTGCCGCTTCGATAAACTCTGTTTCCTCTTCTGTAAAACCGATAAAAACATCCGCTTTAGCAACCGTCTGCTTCCAGATCTCCCCAAACTCCGCCGTGCAGTCTTCTTCCATCCGGCATTTTGCCTGTGCAAATACTTCCTGAAGCTGCGGCGGGCCTTTCTCCCCCAAATACCGCATAACTTCCGGCAGAGGGGTCTGCATATAAATGATTTCCGAACGCATCAGCAAAAGGCTGTCATAAAACGCTCTCCATATCGTAATATGGCTGCGGTAATCCCTGCAGATCTGGTGTGACGCCCAAAAAAATGCAACTGCTACAAGTAACGCCCCGATTATTTTCAACATAGCCGTTTCATATCCCCGTCATATATAAAATACTGTCTGCTTCCATCTTCTTTTTTTTCCACCTGTACGAAACGCCGGAATTTTTTCTCCCGGATCCATCGCGCCATCTGTTCTTTTTCCATCAGCTCGTCTATACAGGAAGCATGTACCGTTGCCAAAACGGAACATCCGCTGTAAACCATCTGCCGCAGCGCCTCATAATCTTCCGGTCCGCCAAGTTCGTCCATCGCAATGATCTCCGGCGACATGCTGCGCAGTAAAAACAGCATTGCTTCCGATTTTTTCCCTCCGTCCAGAATATCCGAACGCATACCGATATCTTTTTGCGGAACGCCCCGGAAACACCCGGCTATTTCCCCCCGCTCGTCCACAACGGATATCTTTTTCCCCCGGTAAGGACCGCAGCCGTTTGATAAAAGCCGGATACAATCACGCAAAAGCGTCGTTTTGCCTGCTCCCGGCACCGAAAAAATCAAAGTGGAC
Source organism: Eubacterium sp. (assembly GCA_022796875.1). Lineage (GTDB taxonomy): Bacteria > Bacillota > Clostridia > Lachnospirales > Lachnospiraceae > JAAWJJ01. The sequence goes on from JAAWJJ010000051.1 coordinate 19,413, forward strand.
AAATACCTTCTTTCACTATCATGTAAAAAAGGAATCAAATCTTTTGCACATCCCGGACATTCCCTGGCAATCCGGATATTGACGTAACAAATCCCAGTAACGCCTTTAATTTTTCCCTGTTCCGATATCACTTTTCCGCAAATGCCGATTCTGTGCCCGCCCTGAAATGTAAAAAAACCCTGCTGCATTTCATTCTGATAAGCATACATGGAATTTCGGCTCAATCCGTTTAACAATTCGTTTAACATCTCTTTGCGAACAATCAGCGCCTCCCCGGGAACCGTCCGGCATTTGCACGGCGCCAGACATTTCCTTCTCGTATCTATGTACCATTCTTCGCCTCCGGCCTCGGCAAGCAGCGGCATGTTTACCCGAAAACGAATCTCCTCTAACCGTAATTCCAGCCACTGTTTTTTTTCTGTCGTCCGTTTGATCTGAACCGGCAATATTTCATAAACAGATTCCATAGTACCTCCTTGAAATATATATATGAAACCCTGTCCCATTTATGCAAAAATTTTTCCACCTGTGCGGTTGCGATTCACGGCAGGTTTCAGGATGAAAACGGATGCGTCATGCTTGCATGTAAGCAGACTTTTTCTCCCTGAAACTGCCTGAATCAGGCAACCCACCCCCAAATGAGCAAAACAGAAGCAGCTTTTTTGCTGCGTCTGACAGCTTGCTGGCAGGTTTTGCGAATTTTGTGTGGTGGGCTGCCGTGAATCGCAAGTCCATCCGCACAGGTGGAAATTTTTATTGCGGAACGCAAAAAAAGACAACCAAATCTCCCGACCTGGTTGCCTTTTAATTCGTAACAACAAAAATTTAAAAGCATACGCTTTCTTCTACGTGTTTGTATAAACTTAATTATATTTACGTTTTCTTGCTGCTTCAGATTTTTTCTTACGTTTTACGCTTGGTTTTTCGTAATGCTCTCTTTTACGAATCTCCTGCTGAATACCTGCTTTTGCACAGTTTCTTTTGAATCTGCGTAAAGCGCTATCTAATGATTCATTTTCTTTTACAATAACTTCTGACATAGCTCATCCCAACCTCCCTCCAGTTGCGTATTGTGCATATTCAACTGTTTGGGTAATTTTTTTGCACTATAAGTAATTATAACATTTTTTTCGGATTCGTCAATAACTTTTTTATATTTTACCTGCAAAACGACTCTTGGAATTATTTTTTATGTCCTGCAATTTCAGAGTTTGCAAAAGCCGTTTTTCAGTTACATTTTACCAATAACAGTTCAGGAAAGCTGCGCCGCAAGCGCCGCTTTCGCTTCTGCCAGCGCCTCTGCGATACCGGCAGGATTTTTCCCTCCGGCCTGCGCCATATTCGGGCGGCCGCCTCCGCCTCCGCCGACTTTGCCGGCAACCGCTTTGATCAGGTTTCCCGCATGGGCGCCCGCTTTCATGGCGCTGTCGGTCGCCATGGCGATCAGGTTGACTTTTCCGTCTTTTGCTGAAGCGAGCACAACAACTCCATCGGCCAGTTTTTCTTTTAACTGGTCGCCCAAATCTCGCAGTCCGTTCATTTCTACGTTGTCCACTTGCGCCGCAAGCAGTTTCACGCCGTTTACTTCCGTAACCTGATCCATAACGTCGCCCAGCGCATCTTTTGCCGCTTTACGCTTCAATGATTCGTTTTCGCTGTGCAGCGCTTTCATTTCTTTTTCCATATGCCGGATTTTTTCCGTTACGTCAGCCGGAGAAGTCTTCAACAGAGCCGCCGCTTCCTGCAGCGTCTTTTCCAGGCCGCTGTAATATTCAAACGCCCCTGCCGAAGTCAGCGCTTCGATTCGTCTGACGCCGGCTGCAATCCCGGATTCGGAAATAATTTTAAACGTACTGATTGTTCCGGTATTGGATACGTGCGTACCGCCGCAAAGTTCGATGGAAAAATCATCCATTTTAACGACCCGGACGGAATCGCCGTATTTTTCGCCGAACAACGCCATTGCGCCGGTCTTTTTTGCTTCTTCCAAAGACATTACTTCCGTTACGACCGGAATCGACGCCGCAATTTTTTCATTGACAATTTTTTCTACCTGGCTGATCTCTTCTGCGGTCATTGCAGAAAAATGCGAAAAGTCAAACCGTAACCGGTCCGCATTGACGTCGGACCCCGCCTGCTCCACGTGCGTACCCAGCACCATGCGGAGCGCTTTCTGCAGCAAATGCGTCGCGCTGTGGTTTTTCGCCGTCAGAGCTCGATTTTCTTCGTTAATCTGCAAAACTGCGGAATCTCCCGTCTTTATCATGCCTTTTGTCATTCTTCCGATATGTCCGACTTTGCCGCCAAGCAAATGTACCGTATCTTCTACTTTAAATTCTCCGTCTTTTGTCGTGATCGTCCCGATATCCGCGTTCTGACCGCCCATCGTCGCATAAAACGGCGTTTCTTTTACAAAAACGGTACCGGCCTGACCGTCGCTTAACGCTTCGACAAGTTCCGTTTCCGTCGTCAAAACCGTAATCTCTGACTCATGGGAAGCTCTGTCATATCCGACAAATTCCGTCGTCACAGACGGATCGATCGATTCGTATACGGTTTCATCCGCCCCCATATAATTTGTCACTTTTCTGGCCGCGCGGGCTTTGTTTCTCTGTTCTTCCATCGCCTGGTCAAACCCGGCCATATCCACGCCGAATCCTTTTTCCGCCAGAATTTCTTCGGTCAGGTCAATCGGGAACCCATACGTATCGTACAGTTTAAACGCATCTTCGCCAGACAGCTCTTTTTTCCCTTTTTTGTCCATCTCCGCCTGCATTTCCTCCAGAATGATAAGCCCCTGGTCGATCGTCTTGTTGAATTTCTCCTCTTCCTGCGTCAATACTTTAAAAATGAATTCTTTCTTTTCATCGAGTTCCGGATATCCGTCTTTACATTCATGAATGACGGTTTCGGACAGTTTTGCCAGAAACGTGCCTTTGATGCCCAGCAGACGTTCATGGCGGGCAGCGCGCCGGATCAGGCGGCGCAATACGTACCCCCGGCCCTCGTTTGACGGCATGACCCCGTCCGAAATCAAAAATGTAGAGGAACGGATATGGTCGGTAATCAGCCGGATGGACACGTCGTTTAACGCATCGGCTCGATAAACTACCCCTGCCAGCGCACAGATCGCATCCCGGATCGCTTTCATCGTGTCCACGTCAAAAACGGAATCCACGTTCTGTACGACTACGGCCAGACGTTCCAGTCCCATACCGGTATCGATATTTTTCTGGTCCAGTTCCGTATAATGCCCTTTGCCGTCGCTTTCAAACTGGGTAAAGACGTCGTTCCAGACTTCCATAAAACGGTCGCATTCGCAGCCAACTTTACAATCCGGACTGCCGCAGCCGTATTTTTCCCCTCTGTCATAATAGATTTCAGAACACGGCCCGCACGGTCCCGCCCCGTGCTCCCAGAAATTGTCGCAGTCCCCGTTTTCATCCCGGTAAAAACGTGTGATCTTCTCCGCCGGAATACCGATTTCCTGATTCCAGATCGCAAACGCTTCCTCGTCTTCTCCATATACCGACGGATAAAGCCGTTCCGCTTCCAGTCCGATCACTTCCGTCAGAAACTCCCAGGACCAGAAAATGGCCTCCCTTTTAAAATAATCGCCAAAAGAAAAATTTCCCAGCATTTCAAAAAAAGTCAGATGCCTGGCCGTCTTCCCTACATTATCAATATCGCCTGTCCTGACGCATTTCTGGCAGGTCGCCACCCTCTTTTTCGGCGGTATTTCCTGGCCGGTAAAATAAGGTTTTAACGGCGCCATACCCGCATTGATCAACAAAAGGCTGTTGTCGTTATGCGGAATTAACGAAAAACTTTTCATGATAAGATGTTCTTTTTCCTCAAAGAAATTCAAAAACATTCTCCGAAGTTCATTTACACCATACTTTTTCACAATGATTCCTCCAATTTTTTACTGTGCGGTTGCGATTTACCTTCAAATGAGCAAAACAGGAGCGGCTTCTTTTGCCGCAACTGACAGCCTGCTGGCATGTTTTGCGAATTTTGTGCGGTGGGTCGCCGTGAATCGCATTCCAATCCGTACAGGTGAAATTTTTTATATTTCCCGGCAGCGGCTGCCGTTTCTTACAGCTCTCCTCCGTTATCTTCGAGCAGCTCCTCTCCGTCGGCAGCCGAAGTCGCCAAATCATCGCATCTTTCGTTCTGGCGATGCCCGTCGTGCCCTTTGACCCAGTGGAACGTCACCTGATGCTGCTCTGCCGCTTTCAATAACTGCTGCCACAATTCTTTATTTTTTACAGGCTTTTTATCCGATTTGACCCAGTTATTTCTAACCCAGGAATCCAGCCATCCCTGCCGGAAAGCATCCACCAGGTATTTGGAATCCGAATACAAATCCACTTCGCACGGCCTGTTTAACGCCTGCAGCCCCCGCAGGGCCGCCAGAAGTTCCATCCGGTTATTCGTTGTTTTCCGGTAGCCCTCGGAAAGTTCTTTTGTGTGCAGATTCCCTTTGGAATCCACATATTCAAGCACCGTCCCGAAGCCTCCCGGCCCGTCCGGGTTCCCTCGCGCGGCGCCGTCTGTATAGATCGTCACTTTCATAAAAGAAATGTATCTCCTTCTTGTGCCGGCAGATAAATTTCGGTATCCGTATCCGGCACGAGCTGTTTTTCAATATTTTCCAAGACGTCAAATTCTCCCCAGAAATGAATCGGAAATAACGCTTTCGTCCTCGTTACCTGTAAAAAATATTCGATTCCGCAAATCGCCTTGTCCTGCAATCTCGGATCATACGGCACAAAAGCAAGGTCGATTTCCACTCCGGCAATATCCTGTAAATAATCTTTGTAATGCCGCTCCATATTTTTCTTTTCCTGGTCCGACTCGTTGTCCCAGTACCACCAGTTTAAATCGCCGGCGTGGTAAATTCGTTTCCCCTCCGCTTCCACCACATACGCGACGCCGGCGTCTGTAGAAAACAACGTATGAATCTTCAGTTCCCGACATTCGTATTGTTTGCACGGTTTCACAAATAATATTTCCTCTTTGATTTCCGGAGAATACCCGTGGCGGATCAGGAAATTATCTCCAAGCCGGATATCCTTGGAAAAAATATAGGAAATATTTTCTCTTTTCTGTTTCCATTGCAGGACTTCTATCCCGAAATGGTCAATATGGAAATGGCTGGAAAACACATACAGCCATTTCTCTTCTTTCAATTCCGGCAAAACGATCTCTCTTTGATAATCTTCCTGCAGCATCCCGTTAAAATAATCAAACAGCAAATAGCTGCGCTCCAGTTCCACAAGATAGCAGCTATGCATTAAAAAAGTTATTTTGCACATATTATTTCATTCTTCCGATAATTTCATTTGCTTTTTTATAAACTTCTTTCGGTTTAAACCCGATGTGGAATTTCATATCTTCATATAAAATCCGGCCGTTTACCATCGTCATTTTTACATTTTGTTTATTACCGCTGTAAACAAGGTTTTTTACAATATTGTTTAACGGCTGCATATTCGGCTGCTGCAAATCAATCATGATCAGATCGGCTTTTTTCCCGGCTTCCAGACGGTCGCAGTCATTCAATCCCATAGCATACGCGCCGCCCGCGGTCGCCATATACAACACTTCTTCCGCGCTGACACATTCGGCGTCGTTTTCCCGAACTTTCGCCAACGCTGCCGTCAAAAACATTTCCTTAAACATATCGAGCGAATTGTTACTGGCCGCGCCGTCCGTACCGATCGCCATGGAAATCCCCTCGTCCACGAAACGTTTCACCGGGCAGATTCCACTGGCAAGCTTTAAGTTCGAGGCCGGATTCGTAACGGCTGTCAGGCCGCGCTTTTTGAAAATTTCAAAATCCGCATCTTCAAAGTAAACACAGTGATACCCGCCTCCGCCGTATTCAAACATACCGAGCTGTTCCATCAGCTGCGTCGGCGAAATGCCGTAGCGTTCTTTACATTCTTTTACTTCCAGAGCCGTTTCCGAATTGTGCACAAATACCGGCGATTTTAATTTATGGGCCAGCGCGGACACCTGCTCCATCAGCGTTTTCGCCGTCGTATACTCCGCATGGAATCCTACGACAAAGCTGGATAATTCGCCCATTTCATTACACTTATGGTAATTTTCTTCCATCAGCTCCACCGTTCCGCCAAAATCATTTAATCCGCTCGTCTGCACGGTACGGAAACCGCAGTCTACGGACGCTTTGGCATTTTCCGGCGGGAAAAAGTACATATCGAAATTGGACGTGATCCCGCTCGTCAGATATTCCATAATTCCCAAAATATCCAGATGATAAACATCTTCCGGCGTTAGCTGCCCTTCCCTCGGAAATACCGAATCAAACAGCCATTGCTGCAGAGGAAGATCGTCCGCGTAAGAACGCAAAAACGTCATTGCCGTATGGGTGTGCGCGTCTTTAAAGCCTGGCATCAGCAGATTGCCGCATACATCGATCTCCCTGTCCCAGGAAATCTCCGCTGCATCGACAGCTTTTGCGCCCACGCCGGCATCTTCTCTTGCATCTGCGCCGGAACTTGCGTTTGCTCCGGCACCTGCGCCAATATACGCGATCTTATTTCCCTGAACCCACAATTCTCCCTCTTCCACCTGAAAATTTCTGTCTTCGGTGGTTTTTAATATTTTCGCATTATAAAAACGAATATTCATAGTTGCAACCTTTCTTTTTGAAGTATTCCTCACATTATAGCAGTAATTTGCGATTCTTTCCGCACTACTGCAGGAACTTATAATTTTTCCCGCGCTACTGCAGCGATTTATGCAGGTTTGCTACTGTGTGTTCGATCAGGCTCAAAATCTGGCCGGACACCCGGTTTGCCGTTTCCTGGATTTCCGCATGAGTCAGCGGATGTTTTGCGATACCTGCCGCCAGATTGGAGATGCAGGAAACGCCGCATATTTTCATCCCCATATGATTTGCCGCAATCGCTTCACACGCCGTACTCATCCCTACGGCGTCCGCGCCCAGGATTTTGCACATCTGCACTTCTTCCGGAGATTCATAATTCGGCCCTTTCATCTGGATATAAACGCCTTCTTTTAATTCCACTCCGGCCTCTTTTGCCGACTGGCGCAGAATTTCCTGTAAATCTTCGTCATAGATATGGCTCATATCCGGAAAACGAGTTCCCAGTTCTTCTATATTTTCCCCAATCAGAGGCGACGGCACGAAAACGCCGATCTGTCCTGTGATCATCATCAGATTGCCTGCCTCAAAATCCTCGCGTATACCGCCGGAAGCGTTTGTTAAAAACAGTATTTTCGCCCCCAACAGCTTCATCAGGCGGATCGGCAACACCACATCTGACATATCATATCCTTCATAATAATGGACGCGCCCGTTCATAACGATCACCGGAACGTCATTCATATATCCCAATACAAATTCCCCTGCATGTCCGGCTACGGTTGACACCGGAAAACCCTCAATATCATGATAATTGATCCGTTTCACTTCTTTAAAAGCATCCGCATACTTTCCAAATCCGGAACCCAGCACCAGCGCGATCTCCGGTTCAAAATCGGTCATTTTCCTGACACTCTCTTTGCACTTTAACAGCTTTTCATATACTTTGTTCATGCTCTTACCTCCTCGTTTTCGGATAAAATGCGTTCTGTTTCTCAATTACCACAATTTTACTACACCGCTATTTAAAAGTAAACAACCAAAAATATATGGCTTTGCCTTTCACGGGAGGGGAAAAAGCGCTGACTTCTAACCGGTTCTTTTGTAAAACGACTTTGTCTGAAATTTCTGCAATATAGTGATATAAAAAGTATTATCAGAAGTTGACAGTATCTAA
>JAAWJJ010000052.1 GCA_022796875.1 Eubacterium sp.
TGAATCGGGGGAATCAAATCACATCCGCCCATCCCGTAGTTAGGGATACTAAAAATTCTGGAACTGCTTTCCCGGTTCTGGCAGTATAGCCGGAAATCCATGTAAAAAAGTGCAGATAATATTTTTTATATCGCCAAACTTATAGAAGTTTCAAGTAAAGCCGTTTTGTAAAAGAATCATTGAAACGGTTAGTATCTTTCCCCTCCTTGGAAAGCAGCTATTCCTTTTTCCGTCCCGTGAAAAATAACTGAAAATATTGCGGATAAGTGCGTAATCGTTTATAATCAACTGTGAGAGCATAAGGTAATCGACTTTCATGTTTCAAGTGTTTGAAATGACAGACATACAAATTCAAACAGGTAATGGTGGCGTCAGAGTATGAGGAAAAGAATTCAAAACCTGTCCCTGGGAGCAGTGCAGGAAAGAAGACCGGAAATCCGTTTTTCCGAAAAAAAGATTACGATGACGGTTTTTGAAAATGAGATCAAAACCGGTTTTTTTGTGATTAGGAGTATCAACGAAACGGCATTCCGAGGGATTGTTTCTTCTTCCAGTCCATGGGTGCAGTGTAAAGAAAATATTATACAGGGAAAAGAAAAAAAGATCACGTTTCAGGCGGATGCATCCAACCGCTGCGAAGGTGATATTTTGTCGGGTGAGTTTCTGTTTGTTGCAAACCTGGGCGAATATGCGCTGCCTTTTGAAATAACGGTAAAAAAGCGTCTGCCCGAGTTTCAGGGCAGGAGTTTTCTATCTCTGGAAGAGTTTGTAAAAGCGGCGCAGCATAATTTTGATGAAGCGGCGAAATGTCTGGCGGATCCGTCATTTGTAGAAATCTTTTCTCCGGAAGAAGCCAGAGAGCGTCTTTGTGCCGCCGGTTTTCAGAGAGGAAGTCATTTTCGGATGAACCTGGAAGAATTTCTGGTAGCGGCCGGCAAAAAACAAAGAATTACATTACAGTTAGAAAAGGAACCGCAGGAGTTTGACACGTTGACGGATACCAGAAAATCAAATCTTCATTTATCAAAAAATACATGGGGTTATACCGAAATGATGATTTCTGTTTCCTCAGATTTTCTGCAACTGGCGAAATCAAAATATACAAGTATGGATTTTGTAGGGAATCGCTGTACCATAGATTATTTTATAGATCACAAAAAATTACATTGCGGTTATAATTTTGCAGAAATTGTAATAAAGACGCCATATGAAACGATTCGGGTTCCGGTTACTGTCCATCAGGCTTCCCACCGGGAACAAAATGATGATAAGCGTGGAAAAACAGAACTGCTGCGGGAGTATATTGATTTCCGGCTGGGGCGTATGGTAAAGGGGGAGTGGGTTCGGCGTTTTTTGGAACAGGCTTCCTGCCTGGAACTGAAAGGAGAAGAATACTTTTTTTATGAATTGATGCAGATTCAGGCGCTGGTGATTAACAGGCAGAGGCAGGATGCCGTTATCCGCCTGAAAGAATTTGTCAGTGAATATCATAAAACGACGGAGCCGAACTGGGCGTATTATTTATATATTCTTACTTTACTGGAAAGAGAACCGTTAGTTATCAGAAAGAATACAAATGAAATTAAAACAATATATAAGAATTATCCGGACAGCAGGCTGTGTTTCTGGATATTGTTGTATCTGGATACCGACTTTGAAGACCCGGCGTTTAAGCTGATGGAATTGGAACAGCAATGCCGGAATGGTTTTATCAGTCCCGTCCTGTATCTGGAAAGTTATAAGACAATAGAGAAAATGCCGCAGCTTCTGACAAAACTCGGGAGTTTTGAGATCCGTCTGTTGAACTGGATGCGGAAAGAAAAGCTGTTAAGCCATGAAATTATGGAAGTGGTGGTAACTTTACTGCCAAAGGTGAGCCGTTATGAGCCGGTGATTGTAAAAATACTGGAAGAAAGCTATCAGCTGCTGGGTAATACGGCCATTTTAGAAGCGCTGGCGGCGTATCTGATCCGCGGACGCATCACGAACAGCAGGGCAGGGGAGTGGTATCGGCAGGCAATTGAAAAAGGGTTAAATATTAACCGTTTGTATGAAGCTTATGTTATGTGCATAGACGACTGCAGCAAGAATAAGCTTCCGGAAGAGGTGCTTCACTATTTTGCATTTGAGAATCATCTGCCGGAAGAAAAAAAGGCGCAGATTTATTTGTATATTACGAAAAGAAAAGAACAATATGAAAACCTGTATCCGAAGTATGAAAAACAGATCAGAAGCTTTGTGTCGGAACAGTTAAAACAGGGCCGGGCTGATGAAACATTTGCGGAATTATATGAGGAAGTCTGTACAAAAGAAAGTTTGGATGAAACAGACTGGGAACAGTTTGTGAAAGTGTTTTTTACGGTCAAACTGACATTTCGTATGCAGGGGATTGTAAAAGTGCATGTATTGCAGGAAGCAGTAAAGAAAAAAAGCACCTATCCGGTTTTCGATAATACCGTATATCTTTTCTGGTATCCGGGGAGAAATGTGGTCATATACGAGGATATTTACGGCAGAAAATTCAGTTCCGAAACGGATTACGAGATCCGGCAGTTGGGAAACAGAGGGAAAATGATGGCCGTACTGGGAGATCAGGTGCAGAATATACTTCCGTTCCAGCTCATGCATGCCATGACGACCCCGGACCGGAAACTGGAAATTCCGGATCTGATGTATCTGACGCAGACAGAGGCGTTGGAAGAAAACTATCGAAACAAGCTGATCGGAAAACTGTTTGACCATTGTATCCGGGAACAGAAAGAAAAAGAGCTGGCGGCGGGGATGAACCGGGTTTCCTGGAAAAATTTGCAAAGGAAAGAAAGAAATCAGTATTTTCAGATCATCTGCAAAAATAAAAACTGGAAAAAAGCGTATGAAATCATAGCGGGATGCGATATTTCCTGCTGTGACGATGTACAGTTATTTTCCGTTGCCGCCGATGCGGTGAGGAACCAGTCGGAACAGGACGATGAAATGCTGGTATATTTTGCTTTAAAAGCCGTTCTTCGCGGCTGCACATCGGAAACCGTACTAAAATATGCCTGTGAAAAATACTGCGGCAGTCTTGAAAATATGCTGAAACTGTGGGAGGCCGCAATAGATGCCAGAGTAGATACTTTCTACCTGTCGGAAAGAATACTGATTCAGCTTATGTACTGTGCCGCTTTGCCGGCGCAGGCGGAACGGATATTCGAGCAGTATTATATCGGCGGCGGGAACAGTAAAGTCATAGATGCCTATCAGGCCTATATGAGCTACCGTTATTTGCGGGGAGAATTGGAAACGCCTCACAAATTGGCAGGCAGGCTGCAGCTTATGTGTGAACAGGAGGAACCGCTGCCTCGGGTTTGCCGTCTGGCGGCGTTAAAAAGCCTGGTTCTGCAAAAAAAATGGGATGACGCGGCATTCCAGAATATGGAAAAATTATTAAAGGAAGCTTTGATAAATAATGAAATATTTGCTTTTTATAAGGAACTTCCAATAGAATTAAAACAAAAATATTTATTGGATCATGTGGAAATTATTGAGTATGTCGGCAAAGAGGGGGAACAGGCTCAGGTGGTTTCCTGTGAAAAAGGATTTTGCCGGATCCGGGATATGATGCCGACCAGTGCGGATACCTATGCATGTCCGATCTTTCTGGCCGGGAAAGAAGAAAAAGAATTTTATTTGAGAGTAACGGACGACAGGACGATGGAATTGTCGGTACGGACGGTATATGCAGCAAAAACCGCTTCGGCAAAGAAAACGCGGCTGAATATGTTGGAAGATATGGAAGATTTGACAAATCAGAACAATTTATTTATGTTAAAAGAAGATTTAAAACAATATATCGCGCTTGCGGAACGAATTGAGGAAGAGTTCTTACTATTATAAAAGAATACCGGAGATAAAAAATGAAACAGGAAAAAGAAGTCATTGGAATTGATCTTGGAAATGAATATGCCCTGATCAGTTATTATAAACCGGGAATGGAAACGCCGGAAACAGTCAGTATGCTTCCGGGCAGTGAAAACTATCTGTTTCCGGTAGAACTGTATCGGTCTTCGGGCGAAGAGGAATGGCTGTTTGGGGAACAGGCGGCAAAAGCGGCGAAACAGGGAAATGGTATCTGTTATAAACATTTGCCGGGCAAAGCGTACGAAGACGAAAGCATACAGTTTGCCGCCAAAAAAATAGATTTTGTGGAACTGCTGGGGATTTTTCTGGACCGGCTGATCGGTATGGCGGTCCGCGCCGGAGTAAACAGGACGGAATCCGTCGTATCCGTGACCGTAAAACAGCTTGATTTTGATAAGGCAGGCGTATTATGGAAAGCGTTGGAACTGGCCGGAATCAGGCAGAAACAGGTGCGGCTGCTGGATTATAAAGAGAGCTTTTTTTATTTTGTCCGCTCTCAGACGCAGGACAGATGGCTGCATGACGTCGTCCTGTTTTTACTGGAAGGAAAAAAACTGGAAGAGTATTACTGGAAGAGAAACGACCGTACTTTTCCGCAGACCGTAACGATTGAGCAAAAAGATTTTGACGGGCTGAACCATGTGGCAAATGATACGCAAAAGGACCTGGCGTTTCAGGAAATTATCGATAAAGAGTTTCAGGGAAAAATCATTTCAACGGCATATCTGGTAGGAACGGAGTTTGAAAGCGGCTGGTTGGAGCAGTCGTTGATTTCCTTGTGCCGGCAGAGGAAAGCATACGTCGGAAAAAATCTTTTTACGAAAGGCGCCTGTTTCGGCGGAATGGAGAAAAACGGGCCGGAAAAAGCAATGATTTATGTTGGCGCGAGCGCGATGAAAATCAATCTGACGATGAAGATTCATATCGGAGGCAAATTTGAAGAGGTTTCCCTGATTAATGCCGGCGACAACTGTTACGAAAGTTATTGCGCCTGCGACGTTTTGCTGGATGAAGAACCTTATATCGACATCTGCAAACGCAATATGCAGGGAAAAGAAGAAAAGATTAGTTCCCTGGAACTGACCGGCCTGCCGAAACGGCCGCGGAAAGCGACGAAAGTGCATATGCAGCTGATTCCGGTTTCGGACACACAGGTAAAAATTATGATTGAAGACAGGGGGCTGGGAGAATTATTTCCGTCCTCCGGAAAGAAATGGGAATTTCTGTTATTTTAAAAGGGAAAAAAGACGGCGCCAAAAGCCGCTATGGAAGAGTTGGCACAGAAAGGACAAAAGAAAATGGGACAATTAATACTTTGTCATCCTTATACAGCGCAAAATCCGTATACGATAGCGATTACCGGGGCAAAGGTGTATGCTATTGAGGAACTGTGCTATTATTTATGCGAAAATTTGTACCTGATTGATGATTCCATACTGGATCTGCAATTGTGTAAATGGATCGGGACCGAATTAAGGCTGAAAGAGTTAGATTTTAAATTGCGGGAATGTCTGCAAAAGAAAGCGACAAGAACGGATTTTGTGGAAACGATTTTAAAAGATTCCGGTTACTGCGACGAAAAGGAGCTGTATCAGATCCGGCAGGTTCTAAACCAGATGATGGAGAAAAGCGAAAAAGAACGCAAAAAGATCCGTGCGGACCGCCTTCTCAAGAATAAGAAATATGCGTTAGCCATGCAGGAATATCGGAAACTTCTGTCAAAAAAGGAAAAAACGCTGTCAGCGAAAGAGGAAAGAAAACTAAACGGGAATATCTGGCATAATATAGGTATTATTTATGCGAACCTGTTTTTATTTGAACAGGCGGAAGAATGTTTTGAAACGGCGTATTCGTTGAATTACAGCGGACAGTCTTTTGAAGCCCAGACAAGGGCAAAAGAGTATGCCGACGGCCATACGGGCATTACGGAACATGAAAAAGAAGAGGTTTATCAGCGGTTTCAGAAGAAAATGCCGCCAGGTAAGAACGAAGGGGAACGCACGCAGTTAAAAAAAATGCTGGAGATTCTTTTTACAGAGTATAAAAAGATGTACGGCCGGTAAGAAAAATATGTGAAGAAAGTTACGGGAGGACGAGATGCCTTTTTTTAAAAGAAAAAAGAAGAAAAAGCTGAAACAGGAAAACGACGCGAAGATCTTGGCCGATTTTCTTGGCACTACACAGGACATTACAAAAGAATACCTGCAAAACAGCAGTCGTGCCGGAGAGATAGAGCATTACATCCTGGACCGCTGTGAGCAGATGATCGGGAAAACGAAACAGCTTGGCGTGATGAAAGACGAATATTATGACGTGGTTGGGTTTTTGAATGATATCCAGACCGTGGAAGAACTTCCGAAACGCCAGTTGGAAGAGCTGAAAAAAATTGCTTCCAATATTATAAAAATCAAAGAACAGCAGGAAGAATATGTAGTTGGCACGCATAAACTGGATAACGAGCAGTTTGCCCGCATGCGGGAACATGAAAAAGAAATACCGGATATTGTATTGCGCATGAAAGAAAACGAAACTTATGACGCCATGGTGCGCAGGGATATGGGGTACCTGGAGGGCGAAAAACAGGAATGGACGGAAACCAAGGCAAAGTTAAAACGGGAGGAAAAAATTTTAAAAACGCTGTCCATGTTGTTGTTTGGCGTATTCTTTCTTATTTGTATTGTTCTGGTTGCCCTGCAGTTCGGCTTTGGAACGGATGTAAAAATACCGTTTTTGGCAACCGTGTGCGCCGGAGCGCTGGCAGGGTTTTCAATTCTTATGCGCCTGCAAAACGGCAGACGGGATTATAAACTCGCAGATAAAAACCTGAACTATGCGATTGCATTACTGAATAAAGTGAAAATAAAATACGTGAATACGACAAATGCACTGGATTATACCAGTGAAAAATTCGGGGTGAAAAATTCTTATGAGCTGGAATACCAGTGGGAACAGTACATGGAAACTTTACGGGAACAGGAAAACCTGAACCGGTTAAAAGAAGAATTGGAATACAATAAACGGGAGCTTCGTTCTAAAATGGACCGGGCTCTGTTAAACCATATAGAATCCTGGTGCGACAAACCGGAATTGTTTCTTGATAAACAGGAACAACTTCTGTTAAAACAGGAGTTGTATAACAGGGAAGAAAAAATAAGAAGCCAGATCGAAAACAATGCAAAACAGATCCGGGAAGCTAAAAGCGAAGTAGAGCGTCTGCTTTCCAAACAACCGGAAGTGGCGCCGGAAATCAAAGAAATTCTGGAGTCGATCAATGAATTGCTGCGAAAAGGAAACTGGGATTAAATACGTGCAATAAGCATGTATACATTGGCATTTTTTGGAAGATATGTTGACAAAAATGACGGAAAATGTTATTATTTTATTGTAAAATTTGGTAAAAACACCTATGATTTTACGCCATTTCTTTTATTTCTGTATAAAAGAGTGATAAAAAGCATGTGAAAAATGCTTTAGGTTTGCAAAAAATCTTTAGGGGGTGAAGAGAATGCGGACGATTGACACCATTCAGGTAGGCGACAGCGCTTCTTTTACGAAGACGGTAACAGAAAGTGACATTATTTTATATGCGGGGATCAGCGGAGATTTTAATCCTGCGCATATTGATGCCGAGCATGCAAAAAACTCCATGTTCGGTCAGAGGATTGCTCATGGAATGCTTTCTGCCGGATTTATTTCCAATGTTTTAGGAAATCAACTGCCGGGTCCGGGCACGATTTATCTGGGACAGGAGCTGAAATTTGTCAAGCCGGTATTTATCGGCGATACGGTAACGGCTACGGTAACGGTTAAGGAACGGATCGAAGAGAAAAACAGGCTGAAGCTGGATACCACCGTAATGAACCAGCGTGACGAAGTTGTGATCAGCGGAACAGCTACCGTAATGCCGCCAAAGGCATAAGGCAAAAACATAAGATAGCATAAGAAGCATGGAAAATGAAGGAGGAAACAACATGAGCAGCAACCCGTTTTGGGATCAACAACAACAGCTTTACAAAATGTGGACGGACAATATGAACAAAATTCCGGGAATGGAAGCATATCAGGAAATGTATAAAAACATGGTGCCGAATATGCCGGACATGACGGAATACTGGGACAAAATGAAAGAGTCCATGACAAATCCAATGGAATATTGGAGCAAAATGACAGGCTCCATGCCGAATCCAATGGAATACTGGAACAAAATGGCAGGCTCCATGCCGAATCCGATGGAATACTGGAACAAGATGTCAGAAGCAATGCCGAATATAGATTACTGGAAGAACTTTACCAAAATGGCTCCTGGAATGGATTCCTTTGCAAAAATGTGGGGAGTTAAAATTCCCGGAATGGACATTTATACGAAAGTGTTTGAATTTTGGCAGGGAATCGGTGATCCGGCATCTTTTCTGAAAGAGTTTCCGGAAAAATATAATGATCTGGTCTGGGAAGTATTCAAAGGGCTTCTTCCAGATGAAGTGACGAAATATTTTGACAAGCCAAGACAGTTTATGCAGACCTGCGTTGATTTTTATCAGAATCTTTTTGGACCATGGATGCAGATCGACGAAGACATTATGAAGAGGATGGCTGCTGGGGAAACCCGTGCATATCTTGATTTCTTCCGGACGTTTAACGACCGCTATGATGAAACGTTCAGCAAAGTGTTCAATATGATGGGCATGGGCTTAAACCGTGAGTCAAACGGGGAGCAGATGCAGGTCATCAACAGCTCCATTAAAATGATGTTCGCGGTCGGCGAACTGGTAGCGCTTGTTTCGGAAACCTGCGCAAACAGTATGAATACACTGGTAGAACGTTATCAGGAAGGAATAAAAGACGGAAAAGCCGTTACGACTTTCCATGAATTTTATGATCTCTGGTACAAAGTAACAGAAGAAGCGCTGCTGGCTCTTTTCGATACAGATGAATTTGCAAAAGTATTTGGTGATTTCGCAGATAAAAGTTCACAGTATATGATCGCTTTAAATAAAGTTTATGAACGTACGCTATCACAGCTTCCGATTCCTACGAATAAGGATATGGAAAGCCTTTACCGTACCGTTTATGACTTACGCAAAGAAGTCCGTGACCTGCGCCGTGAAGTTGATGCACTGAAAGCGGCGGCACCTGCGGCGGCATCATCAACAGAAACGAAGTAAGAAAGGAGCAGTTTGCTATTATGAGCGAGAATAAGACGGAAAATATGAACGAGAATATTTACGAAAATCTGTTTGACATGAATTTGGAGAAAGTATCGGAATTTCAGAAGAACATGATCGACAGCATGCTGAAAATGGGAGAAGAATTTGATTTCCAGAAATCGATTGACCAGATCTCTACGATGCAGGACAACATGATCAAAGGGATTCAGACTTTGATGGATATTACACCGGAAGATGCGGCGTCGGATTTGATGGAAAAAGAAGAAGTGCTCCGGATCGGCAAAATGCGGCTTTATCATTACAAACCGGTAGTAAGCGCACGCAAATTGTCAAAAACGCCGACGCTGATTGCGTATGCACTCGTGAACCGTCAGTATATGATGGATATCCAGCCGGACAGAAGCGTTATCAAAAGCTTTTTAGAGGGCGGCATGGACGTCTATGTTATCGACTGGGGATATCCTACCGGCGAAGATATGTACATGACAATGGATGATTATATCAACTGGTATATGGACGAGTGCGTGAACTTTATTATAAAGAACAGCAAGGCGGAAAAAATCAATCTGCTTGGCGTATGCCAGGGCGGCACATTCTCCGTTATTTACAGCGCTTTGCATCCGGAAAAGATCAAAAACCTGGTTACGATGGTTGTGCCGATTGATTTTGCAACGAACGATGCGCTGCTGTTCCGCTGGGGCAAATTCATGAATGTGGATTCTCTGGTAGACGCTTATAACGGCGTGGTACCGGGCGACGTCATGAATATGGCGTACCTGATCTTAAAACCGTTAGAGCTGATCGTAAACAAATACATCGGCATGACGGACAAAATGGCGGATCCGGAATATCTGACGAACTTTATCCGTATGGAAAAATGGGTGTTTGACAGTCCGGACCAGGCGGGAGCTACATTACGTCAGTTTGTAAAAGATTTATATCAGGATAACAAACTGGTGAAAGGTGAACTGGAACTTGGCGGACAGAAAGTAAAACTGAAAAACATTACGATGCCGCTGCTCTGCGCATGCGCAGAATACGACCATCTGGTGCCGCTTTCTGCAAGCCGCCCGCTGATCGACGCTGTCGGAAGCAAAGATAAACAATTTTTGTCCTTTGCAACCGGACATATCGGTATGTATGTTTCTTCCAAATCTCAGAAACAGATTGCACCGCAGATTGTGGAATGGATCATGTCAAGATCATAAGTGCAATTAGGCTGTGTTTAAAAATAAAATTTTAAAACTGAGAAAATTTAGCCAAAGGCTGTTACAGAATGTTGCATTTTGTAACAGCCTTTTAAATTTGCGCCAAATTTTCCGGATACAGTCTTTACATTTTCCAGCCAAAATGGTATAGTTACTGCGGATAGTATTCCGAAAAGAAACTATACCGGCAAAGATAAGAAATAAAACTATTTTTTGCAGCAAAGCTCATATCTGTACACAAAGAAAGAATGAGACTTTCAAAATCCGCTCCTTACAGGAAAACAAAGGAGGGGGTACATATGAAAATAGGATTTATCGGGGCAGGGAAAGTAGGATGTTCCCTTGGGAAATATTTCGTGCAGCATGGAAAAGAAGTTGGCGGATATTTCAGCAAAAATCTTCAAAACGCCGTCTGGGCAAAAGAATTTACCAAAACGAAGCATTATCAGTCGTTAGAAGATGTGATCGCGGATAATGAAGTGGTTTTTCTGACTGTACCGGATCGGGAAATTGCAAACGTATGGAGTCAGTTAAAGCAGTTTCCTCTGCAGCAAAAAATAATATGTCATTGTAGTGGCAGCCTCAGTTCTGCCGTCTTTTCGGATATTAGCCGTATGGAAGCATATGGTTATTCTGTCCACCCGCTCTTTGCAGTAAACAGTAAAGAAAATTCGTACAAAGAGCTTTCCCAGGCAATATTTACAATTGATGGTTCTCCGGATAAAGCCGAATTCGTGATGCAGATGTTAACTTCCTGCGGAAACAAAGTACTGCAGATTCCGGGAGAAAAGAAAACCTTATACCATGCGGCCGCAGTTACGGCCAGCAACCTGGTAAACGGCTTACTCTATATGGCGCAGGAAATGCTTGTAGACTGCGGGTTTCATAGTCAGGATGCGCTGGAAGCGCTCTCCCCGCTGATTCGGGGAAATGTAGACAAGGCGCTGTCGGTGGGACTGTGCGAAGCGCTGACCGGCCCGGTAGAACGGAACGATACAACGACAGTAGGGGCGCATATGGAGATGCTGTCAGACCGGAACGGTATGGCAGCGGCAGAAAGGCATGTGCTGATTCCTGAAAGTGACCAGGCGCAGATTTACCGTCTGTTGTCCGCACAGGTATTGGAAATTGCAAGGGAAAAACATAAAGACAGGGATTATAAGGAGATGGAGGAGTTATTACGATGAAAAACACAGTAAAAACGTTGCTGGAGCAAAAGAAACAGGGCGATAAGATCACGATGCTGACCTGCTACGACTATTCCATGGCAAAGCTGATGGACGAAGCAGGCATCAATACGCTGTTAATCGGGGATTCCCTGGGGCAGGTAGTATTAGGTTATGAAGACACGCTTTCGGTAACGATGGAAGATATGATACACCATACAAGGGCGGTAGCCCGCGGAGCAAAAAATGCGCTCGTTATCGCGGATATGCCGTTTATGTCTTACCAGACTTCCGTATATGACGCCGTGGTAAACGCCGGACGTCTGGTGAAAGAGGGACGTGCGCAAATGGTCAAACTCGAAGGCGGGGCTACGGTATGCGAACAGATCCGCGCTATTGTGGACGCTTCGATACCGGTATGCGCGCATTTGGGATTAACGCCGCAGTCGGTTAATGCATTCGGCGGATTTAAAGTGCAGGGCAAGAGTGAAGAAGCGGCTCAGCAGATCATTGACGATGCAAAAAAAGTAGAAGAGGCGGGAGCTTCTTTGCTGGTTTTGGAATGTGTTCCGGCAGGTCTGGCAAAGATTATTACTGAAAAACTGGAAATTCCGACGATCGGTATCGGAGCCGGAAACGGATGTGACGGGCAAGTGCTGGTTTATCAGGATATGCTTGGGATGTTTACCGATTTTACCCCGAAATTTGTGCGGAAATTTGCGGATCTCGGGAGCGAGATGAAAAAGGCGTTTACCGCTTATTCAGAGGCGGTAAAAGACGGAAGTTTTCCGTCTGCGGAACACACGTATAAAATTTCGGATGACATTTTGGATAAACTGTATTAAAATATAAAATCATTGGAGAACAGTATGGAAATCAAAAAAACGATTCAGGAAACCAGAGAATGTGTCAAAGCATGGAGAGAGAAAGGGTTAAGCGTCGGCCTGGTTCCGACGATGGGATATCTGCATGAAGGGCACGGCAGCCTGGTGACAAAAGCAAAACAAGAAAACGACAGGGTAGTCGTCAGTATTTTTGTCAATCCGATGCAGTTCGGACCGAACGAAGATCTGGCAAGCTATCCGCGTGACATAGAAAAAGACAGAGCATTTTGTGAAAAACTGGGAGCGGATCTGATTTTTCATCCGGAACCGGAGGAAATGTATACGTCCGGATTTTGTTCTTACGTAGATATGTCCGTACTGACGGAAGAGCTTTGCGGGCTGTCCCGGCCGGTACATTTCCGGGGAGTGTGTACGGTGGTCAGCAAACTGTTTCATATTGTGCAGCCGGACAGGGCTTATTTCGGGCAAAAAGACGCGCAGCAGCTTGCGATTATAAAACGGATGGTACTGGATTTGAATATGGATCTGGAAGTGGTAGGATGCCCGATCGTCCGGGAAGAAGACGGTCTGGCAAAAAGTTCCCGGAATACCTATCTGAACACGGAAGAGCGGAAAGCCGCGCTGGTACTCAGCCGTGCTGTCCGCCTCGGAGAAAAAATGGTTTCAGATGGGGAAAAAGACGCGTCGGTATTGCTGGCGGCAATGAAAGCGGAGATTGAAAAAGAACCGTTGGCGCGTATTGATTACGTCAAGGCGGTAGACGGACTTACGATGCAGCCGAAAGATATGGTAGAAGCATCAATGTTAGTAGCAATGGCGGTTTATATCGGAAAGACGCGTCTGATTGATAACTTTATCTGTGAATAAGAACAAACCATTGCAGCAGGGAGGAAAAGAAACGATGCAGCTTGAAATGCTGAAAGGAAAAATCCACCGTGCCACGGTCGTCCAGGCGGAACTGGATTATGTGGGCAGTATTACGGTAGATGAAGAATTGTTGGAAGCATCAGGTATTTTGGAATATGAAAAAGTGCAGGTTGTGGATATTAATAACGGCAGCCGGCTGGAAACCTATACGATTGCCGGAGAGAGAGGTTCCGGGATGATCTGTTTAAACGGGGCAGCGGCCAGATGTGTCAGTCCTGGCGATAAAGTGATTATTATGGCATACGCAAGTATGACGCCGGAGGAGGCGAAAACGAGCCGGCCGAAAGTAGTATTTGTAGACGACGGCAATAAAATCGAACGTATTACCAATTATGAAAAACACGGCCTGTTAAAAGATCTGTAAAGAGTCCGGACAGAACAAAAAAGCTCTTTGGCAGAGCGTGAATGGAGGAAAGCCATGTTACACGGAAAAACGGTAGTATTGGGAGTAACCGGCAGTGTTGCCGCCTATAAAACGGCAAATTTGGCCAGCATGCTGGTAAAACAGCATGCTGCTGTCCATGTTATAATGACGAAAAATGCGACGCATTTTATCAATCCGATCGCTTTTGAAAGCCTGACAGCTACAAGATGCCTGGTGGATACGTTCGACCGGAATTTTCAGTTCCATGTCGGTCACGTTTCGATTGCAAAGCAGGCGGACATAGTCATGATTGCGCCGGCATCGGCAAATGTAATCGGTAAAATTGCGTCCGGGATTGCGGACGATATGCTGACCACTACGGTAATGGCATGTAAAGCGCCGATCTTGGTTTCGCCTGCGATGAATACGAATATGTATGAAAATCCCGTGCTGCAGGAAAATCTCTGGAAACTGCGGGACTACGGCATGGAAGTAATTGAACCGGCAACCGGGATGCTGGCCTGCCGGGATGTCGGGGCCGGGAAAATGCCAGAGCCGGAAGTCCTGCTGCAATATATTTTAAAAACGATCGCATGTAAAAAGGATTTGTCCGGTAAACGCGTGCTGGTTACGGCAGGCGCTACACAGGAAGCGATTGATCCGGTTCGTTATATTACCAATCATTCCACCGGAAAAATGGGGTACGCAGTTGCAAAAGCCGCTATGTTAAGAGGCGCCGATGTGACATTAATCAGCACGCCGACAGCAATAGAAACGCCGCCGTTTGTAAAGACGGTTCCGGTCGTTTCAGCAGAGGATATGTATCGGGCAGCAGAAGCGGAAATCGAGAAACATGACATTTTGATTATGGCGGCGGCGGTAGCGGATTTCCGCCCGAAACAATATACCGACCATAAGATAAAGAAGGAAGACAGGAATACGCATCTGGAACTGGAGCGTACGGTCGATATCCTTTCCGCACTGGCGGAAAAGAAAAAGGAGAACCAGTATTTTTGCGGGTTTTCGATGGAAACGGAACATATGGTGGAAAATTCCAAAGCAAAGCTGGTAAGAAAGAATTTGGATCTTATTGCGGCAAACAGCCTGCGTACTGAAGGCGCAGGGTTTGCAGTGGATACTAACGTGCTGACATTGATTACAAAAGAGGAGATAAAAGAACTGCCGCTCCTTTCAAAAGAAGAAGCGGCGCATGAACTGCTGGATTATATTTTAGAACAGGAACAATCATAGGAAACGTCCTTTCCTTTACCACTGCTCTGCGAGTTCGTAGAGCAGCCGTTCTGTTTTTTCCCATCCCAGGCACGGGTCGGTAATGGATTTTCCGTAACAGTGTTCCCCGATGCTCTGAGCCCCGTCTTCGATATAACTTTCGATCATCAATCCCTTTACCAGTTTATGGATGTCTTTGGAAATGCTGCAGCTGTGCATGATGTCGTCCGCAATGCGGAGCTGTTCCAGGTAACGTTTTCCGGAATTGGAGTGGTTTGTGTCAATCACAACAGCCGGATTTTCATATTCTTTTTCCTGATACGCTTCAAATACGCTCCACAGGTCTTCATAATGGTAATTTGAATGGTTCCTGCCGTAACGGTCCACGTATCCGCGCAAAATCGCATGGGCGTGGACGTTTCCTTTTGTCGACACTTCCCAGCCGCGGTAAATAAAAGTATGGCCGCTTTGCGCCGCAGTGATGGAATTCATCATAACGGAAATATCGCCGCTGGTAGGATTTTTCATGCCGGCAGGAATACCGATGCCGCTCGCTGTCAGACGGTGCTGCTGATCTTCTACGGAACGCGCGCCGACCGCTACATAGGAAAGCAGGTCGGACAAATACCTGTGATTTTCGGAATACAGCATCTCGTCCGCGCACGTAAAGCCGGTTTCTTTTGCCGCCCGCATATGAATATGGCGGATAGCGATAATTCCGGCCAGCATATTTTCCGCTTTTTCCGGGTCCGGCTGATGCAGCATGCCTTTATAGCCAAGGCCGACCGTGCGCGGTTTGTTTGTGTAAATACGCGGTACGATAAATATTTTGTCTGCAATTTTATCCTGTACGTTCCTCAGCCTGGAAATATAATCAAGGACGGCATCTTCATTATCTGCGGAGCACGGGCCGATAATCAGCGCCAGTTTATCGGATTTTCCCTCAAAAATATCTTTTAATTCCCGGTCGCGGGCCAGTTTCAACTTCTCAATTTCCGGGTCGATCGGATATTGCTCCTTTAATTCGGCCGGAGTCGGAAGTTTGTGTATAAAGTTCATTTCCATAAATTCCATTTTCCAGTACCTCTGCTATTTTTTTCTTTTTATCTTATCACTTTCTCAGTTATTTTACACGTTAAAGCGAAAAAGCGCAAGGAGAAAATGAATTGTTTGCAAAAGCCGTTTTGCAGAAAACTAATTTAACTGTTGACAAAACCGTTCTCTGTGATATACTTTGAATATCAAAATATTTGCAAGTCAATATAAAAAGGAGATCAAAACATGTTAGAACAAATTGCAGAAATTATTAAAAAAGAATTAGCTATGGAAGACGCAGAGATTACAATGGAAACAAGTTTCAAAGACGACCTGAATGCAGATTCTCTGGATCTGGTGGAACTGGTTATGGGGCTGGAAGAGAAATATAATACGGAAATCGAGCAGGACGACCTGGAAAATATCGCAACGGTCGGCGATCTGGTAGAGTACTTAAAATCAAAAGGAATAGAATAATGAATTGCTGCGGAGGAAAAAGTACATGCAGGCAACAATAAAAGAATTATTTGGAATTGAATACCCGGTCATGCAGGGCGGCATGGCCTGGGTGGCAGAACATCATCTGGCCGCAGCGGTGTCAAAAGCAGGAGGCCTTGGTATTCTGGGAGCGGCAAACGCACCGGCGGACGTGGTCCGGAAAGAAATCCAGGCAGTCAGGGAAATTACGGATCGGCCGTTTGGCGTAAACGTGATGCTCTTAAGCCCTTATGCGGCGGAAGTGGCTCAGGTAGTTGCAGAGGAAAAAGTTCCGGTTGTTACGACAGGAGCCGGAAATCCGGGTAAATTTTTAAAGACATGGAAAGAGGCTGGTATCAAAGTCGTACCTGTTGTTGCCAGTACCGCTCAGGCAAAAATGATGCAAAGATCCGGCGTGGACGCCGTCATTGCGGAAGGATGCGAATCCGGCGGGCATATCGGCCAGTCTACAACGATGACCCTGGTACCGCAGGTCGCAGACGCTGTGGATATTCCGGTGATAGCGGCAGGAGGAATTGCTGACGGACGGGGCATGGCGGCGGCTTTTATGCTGGGAGCTGCGGGTGTGCAGATCGGCACCCGGTTTTGCGCCTCCACGGAATGTATCTGCCATGATAATTATAAAGAGCGGATCTGTAAAGCAAAAGATATCGATTCTGCCGTAACCGGCCAGTCGACCGGACATCCGATCCGCAGCCTTCGCAATCAGATGACGAGAACTTATCTGAAACTGGAAGAAGAAGGCGCCGGGTTTGAGGAACTGGAAAAACTGACGGTCGGTTCGCTCAGGAACGCCGTTATAGACGGCGATGTGACAAACGGAACCGTTATGGCAGGGCAGATCGCAGGAATGATTTCCGATATAAAGAGCTGTGAAGAGATCATAAAAATGATTACTACTGAAGCAGAACGTCTATTAGGGAGAACATTTTAATGGGTAAAACAGCATTTATTTTTCCGGGACAGGGTTCCCAATATGTGGGCATGGGCCGGGATTTTTACGAAAAAAGTGAAATATGCCGTCAGGTGATTGATGCCGCGTCAAAAGAGAGCGGTTATGATTTAAAACATCTGATGTTTGAAGAAAATGACGAACTGGATATTACGAAATATACACAGATCGCCATGCTTGCGGATGAAGCGGCCATACTTTGCAAATTAGAAGAAGACGGTATCAGACCGGATGTGGCCGCAGGTTTAAGTTTAGGCGAATATGCAGCGTTAATTGCATCCGGAGCCATGGAAAAGGAAGATGCGTTCCGGCTGATTACGGTTCGCGGACGCCTCATGCAGGAAGCGGTGCCGACTGGCGGAGCCATGACGGCCGTACTTGGCCTGGAAGCGGAAAAAATTGAAGAGATCTGCGAACAGACGGAAGGGATCGTATCGATCGCCAATTACAATTGTCCGGGACAAATTGTTATTACCGGAGAATCCGCTGCGGTCAATGCCGCCTCCGAACAGTTAAAAGCGGCCGGCGCCAAACGTTGTATGCCATTAAAAGTGAGCGGGCCGTTTCATTCGGAACTGTTGGAAGAAGCGGGGAAAAAGCTGGCTGCTGAAATGGAGCAGACGGAAGTAAAAGATGCCCGGATACCGTATGTGGCTAATGTTACCGCACAGTATGTGACGGAAGCGAAAGAAGTCAAAGCGTTACTGGAAAAACAGATTTCTTCGCCGGTTCGCTGGCAGCAAAGCGTGGAAGCTATGATTGCGGACGGCGTAGATGTTTTTGTAGAGATTGGGCCAAAGAAATCTTTGACCAAATTTATTCAGAAAATCAATCCGAAAGTAACGGCGTACCATATTGATACCTGGAGCGATTACAAAGAAGTCGTTTCCAAATTGCAGGAAAGTTAAAAGGCGATATAGCAGAAATGCGGTAAGCAATATTGCAGATATACAGGAAGTAATTAAGGAGGGAATACCATGGACGGGAAAGTGGCAGTAGTAACAGGCGCTTCCAGAGGTATTGGCGCGGCCATTGCCAGACGGCTGGCATCCGAACAAATATATGTCGTAGTGAATTACAGCGGAAGCAAAGAAGCCGCAGATCAGGTGGTAGAAGAGATTAAAGCGGCCGGCGGGCAGGCGGAAAGCGTAAAATGCAATGTTTCGGACGTTGCTGCGGTCGATGCCATGATGAAAGATATCATCAAAAGGCTGGGCCGGGTAGATATACTGGTCAATAATGCCGGAATTACAAAAGACAATCTGATTTTAAAAATGACTCCGGAAGATTTTGAAGCAGTTTTGGACGTTAATCTCAAAGGTACGTTTTATACGATGAAAGCAGTATCCAAACAGATGCTGCGGCAGAGGAGAGGCTGTATCGTAAATCTGTCTTCTTTCTCCGGAATCCATGGAAATGCCGGACAAATGAATTATGCGGCATCCAAGGCCGGAGTGATCGGCATGACGAAATCAATGGCAAAAGAACTTGCGAGCCGGAATATCCGCGTCAACGCCGTAGCGCCGGGATTTGTGGAAACTGATATGACGGCCGCGCTTGGGGAAGCTACGATAAACGGCGCGAAAGAATTGATTCCGCTTGGCAGATTTGCAAAGGCGGAAGAAATTGCGTCGGTAGTTCATTTTTTAGTATCAGAGGAAGCCTCGTATATTACCGGACAGGTAATTGAAACAGACGGCGGATTAGGAATATAAAGGAACGGTGGCAATCAATGAAAAGAGTAGTAATCACAGGAATGGGAGCGATCACTCCGATCGGATTAAATGTGGAAGAGTACTGGGACGGATTAAAGAACGGCAAAACCGGTTTCGGAGAGATCACTCAGTTTGATACAACGGAATATAAAGCGAAACTGGCAGCGTCCGTCAAAGGATTTGACGCGAAAGAATATATGGATTTCAAATCCGCCAAAAGGATGGAACTGTTTTCGCAATACGCGGTAGCGGCGGCGAAAGAAGCGTTTGCACAGTCCGGCATTGATATGGAAAAAGAAGATCCGTACCGTGTCGGATGTTCGGTCGGCTCCGGCGTCGGAAGCCTGCAGGCGATTGAGCGGGAGCACAAAAAACTTCTGGAAAAAGGGCCGTCCCGTATCAATCTGCTGTTAGTGCCGCTAATGATCACAAATATGGCGACAGGAAATATTTCGATTCAATTAGGATTAAAGGGCAAAAGCATTAATGTTGTCACAGCCTGTGCAACCGGTACTCATTCCATTGGGGAAGCCTATCGGACGATTCAGTGCGGGGATGCGGATGTTATGGTAGCGGGCGGAACGGAAGCCTGCATTACGCCGATCTGTATCAGCGGCTTTTCTTCCCTGACGGCGCTTTCTTTCAGCGAGGATCCGGCACGTTGTTCGATTCCGTTTGATAAAGAAAGGAACGGATTTGTCATTGGGGAAGGTTCTGGAATCATGGTGTTGGAAGAATATGAACATGCCGTGAACCGCGGCGCTAATATTCTGGCGGAAATCGTCGGTTACGGCGCGACAAGCGACGCATATCATATCACATCTCCGGCAGAAGACGGGATGGGAGCGGCGATGGCCATGACAAAGGCGATGGAAGAGGCCGGCGTATCCACGCAGGATATCCGTTATATTAATGCGCACGGAACCAGTACGCATCACAATGATTTATTTGAAACAAGAGCGATAAGAAAAGTATTTGGCGAGCAGGCGGACAAACTGATGGTCAATTCGACAAAATCGATGATCGGGCATCTGCTTGGCGCGGCGGGCGCGGTAGAAGCGATTGCCTGTATTTTGCAGATGAACCATTCCTATATTCACCAGACAGTCGGATATCGCGTACCGGATGAAGAATGTGACCTGAATTATGTAACCGAACATGGCGTGGAAGCGGATATCAGATATGCCATGTCCAATTCTCTTGCATTTGGCGGGCATAATGCAACGCTGATCTTTAAGAAAACGGTTTAGCCTGGAGGAGGAGTAATATGGATTTTGAACAGGTACTGGCATTGATCCAGGCAGTATCGGATTCCAATCTGACGTCTTTTTGTTATGAAGGAAAAGATACTGTGATCAAAATGAAGACAGACAAAGAAATAAAATGTGTGACTGCGCCGGTTCAGGTACCGCCGATGCCGACGGCAGCAATGGGAGGCGTACCAGCGGCATCGATGCAGGAGCAGCGTACGGTGGTGCCGCTGCCTACGGTTCCGGCGTCTACGGAATACACGGCAATCGAAGAGGCTGCGGAAGAAAATTTTGTAAAATCACCGTTAGTCGGTACTTTCTATGCGGCTCCGTCGCCGGAAGACGCACCGTATGTAAAAATCGGCGATACGGTATCCAAAGGCCAGGTCATCGGAATTATTGAAGCGATGAAGCTGATGAATGAAATCGAAAGTGAAAAAGACGGCGTAGTAAAAAGTATTCTTGTAAAAAACGGCGATATGGTAGAATACGGACAGCCGCTGTTTATTATCGAATAATACGAACAGTTGTTATTTATGATCGCATCATACAGACAGCCGTTATTTTTGATAGAGTAAAGAGGGAAAGAAATGTCATTATTAGGGACTAAGGAAATTATGGAGATCATACCGCATCGACAGCCGATGCTTTTGATCGATACGATAGAAGAACTGGAAGAAGGACGCCGCGCGGTCGGCAAAAAATGCGTGTCTTATAACGAACCGTTTTTTGCCGGACATTTTCCGGGCGAACCAGTCATGCCGGGAGTGCTCATTATAGAAGCGTTGGCACAGGTTGGGGCGGTAGCAATATTAAGCCAGCCGGATTTCAAAGGAAAAACCGCATATTTCGGCGGTATCAATAATGCAAAGTTCCGTAAAAAGGTAGTACCGGGAGATGTGCTGACGCTGGAACTGGAAATTATCAAACAAAAGGGACCGATTGGCGTCGGCAAAGCAGTCGCTACGGTAGACGGTGAACTGGCGGCAAAAGCGGAACTTACTTTTGCAATTGGATAAAAGCAGCCGAAACAGGTATACTAAAATGGAGTGATAGATCATGTATCAGAAAATATTGATCGCAAACCGCGGGGAGATCGCAGTGCGTATTATCCGCGCCTGCCGTGAAATGGGCATCAAAACAGTCGCGGTTTATTCGGAAGCGGATACGGATGCACTGCACACGCAGTTGGCAGACGAGGCGGTCTGCATCGGAAAAGCAGCGGCAAAAGACAGCTATTTAAATATGGAACGTATGTTAAGCGCTGCTATTGTGACAAAATCGGAAGCGATCCATCCGGGATTTGGATTTTTATCGGAAAATACAAAATTTGCGGAACTGTGTGAAAAATGCAACCTGGATTTTATCGGCCCGTCTTCGGAAGTGATCCACAAAATGGGGGATAAATCGGAAGCCAGAAAAACGATGATGGATGCCGGAGTACCGGTGGTGCCGGGAACAAAAACACCTGTTTTTTATGCGGAAAAGGCAGTCCGGTATGCCAGTCAGATCGGTTATCCGGTCATGATAAAAGCCGCTTACGGCGGAGGCGGAAAGGGCATGCGGGTAGCTGAGGATGAAAAAGACTTTATTTCTCAGTTCCATATCGCACAGAAAGAAGCGGAAAATGCATTTGGGGACGGAACAATGTATATTGAAAAATACATTGCGAATCCAAAGCATGTGGAAGTACAGGTGCTTGCGGATAAATACGGAAACGTCGTGACGTTAGGGGAACGCGACTGTTCCATCCAGAGGCGTCATCAGAAAATGATAGAAGAATCCCCGTGCGTTGCCATTAATGAGAAGCAGCGCAAAAAAATGAGCGAGGCGGCGGTCAAAGCGGCGAAAGCCGTTGCGTATGAAAATGCTGGGACCGTTGAATTTTTGCTGGCTGACACCGGTGAATTTTATTTTATGGAAATGAATACGAGAATCCAGGTAGAACATCCGGTAACAGAATTGGTAACGGGTGTTGATTTGATTAAAGAACAGATCCGGATTTCTGCAGGAGAGAAACTGTCGGTTTCACAGCGCGACATCCGTCTGGACGGGCATGCAATTGAGTGCAGGATCAATGCGGAAATTCCAGAGAAAAACTTCCGTCCGTGTCCGGGAAAAATCACACAGCTCCATTTTCCGGGAGGCAACGGTATCCGCGTAGATTCCGCCGTATATGGAGGATATAAGATACCGCCGTATTATGATTCTATGATCGTAAAACTGATCGTAAAAGATAAAACAAGAGAACAGGCAATTGCCAAAATGAGCAGCGCTCTTGGCGAAGTAGTGGTAGAAGGAGTAGAAACAAATCTTGATTTCCAATATGAAATCATTAATCATCCGAAATTCCGCGATGGTTATATTACGACGGATTTCATACCGGAAAATTTTGAAAATTTCAGGTGATAGGCAATGTCGATACTAAAATTCAAGAAAACGAATTATATCTCCCTTTCTCAGCAGCCGCAAAAGGCAGATTCCGGAGCAAAAAAAGAAAAAAAGATTCCGGAACTGTGGATGAAATGCGACAACTGCGGGGAAGTGCTGTTAAAGGAGGATGTGAAAAACAATAAATATGTCTGTTACAAATGCGGAAAATATTTCAGGTTGCGTGCAAAGACAAGAATCAAATTTATTGCCGACCAGGGCAGTATGATTACCTGGGACGAGGATGTACAGACCGATAATCCGCTGGATTTTCCAGGATATGAAGAAAAGCTGGCGCAGCTTCAGGAAAAATTAAAACTGCAGGATGCGGTTATTACCGGAGAATGTACGATAGAAAGCAGAAAAGCCGTTCTTTGCGCTTGTGACGGCCGCTTTATGATGGGCAGTATGGGATATGTCGTAGGAGAAAAGATTACCCGTGCAATCGAAAAGGCAACGGAAAAGCAATTGCCGGTTGTCATTTTTGCCTGTTCCGGCGGCGCGCGTATGCAGGAAGGGATTATATCTCTGATGCAGATGGCAAAAACGTCCGCTGCACTGAAAAAACATGCCGATGCCGGTTTGTTCTATCTGTCCGTGCTGACGGATCCGACGACAGGCGGCGTTACGGCAAGCTATGCCATGCTCGGTGATATTATTCTGGCAGAACCGGGCGCATTGGTCGGATTTGCCGGCCCGCGCGTGATCGAACAGACTATCCGCCAGAAATTGCCGGACGGATTCCAAAGGGCAGAGTTTCTCGTAGAGCACGGCCTGATCGACGGCATCGTAAAACGGGAAAACATGAAAGAAACGATCGCTCAATTGATTGACATGCATGCTCCGGAAACAGCAATATGGAAGAAAGAAAGAGTGGGGCAGGAAATACAGACGGAACGGAACGGGCAGAATGCACGGTTTGTTCAAGAGGAACAGGAAAAACAGGCTGCGGCTTTCCGGAAACAAACGCTCGATACCTGGCAGAGAGTGGAGATTGCCAGAAGCAAAGACCGTCCGACGGCATTGGACTATATAGAAGAAGTATTTGAAGATTTTTATGAACTGCATGGCGACAGGCGTGCCTGCGACGACGGGGCGGTCATAGGAGGAATCGCCTATTTAGACGGAAAGCCAGTTACCGTCATCGGACAGCAAAAAGGCCGTAACACGAAAGAAAATATATATCGGAATTTCGGTATGCCGTCGCCGGAAGGATATATCAAAGCGCTGCGCCTTATGAAACAGGCCGAAAAGTTCCGCCGTCCTGTGATCGCGTTTATCGACACGCCGGGGGCATTTTGCGGAATGGAAGCGGAAGAACACGGACAGGGACAGGCGATCGCGCAGAACCTGTTTGAAATGGCCGGAATTTCGGTGCCGATCTTAAGTATTGTGATCGGAGAAGGCGGAAGCGGCGGAGCCCTGGCTCTTGGCGTAGGCAACGAAGTGTGGATGATGGAAAACGCGACGTATTCCGTACTTTCACCGGAAGGATTTGCTTCTATTTTGTGGAAAGACTCTTCCAGAGCCAGCGAAGCGGCCGAAGTGATGAAAATGACAGCGGCCGACCTGTATGAACTGCAGGTGATTGATGATATCATAGAAGAAGAAACGCCGGCAAACGTATCCAATATCAGAACGATAGCGGCGCAGATGAAAGAAAAAATGCTGCGTTTCATCCGGAAACGCGAAAAAATGACGCAAAAGGAAATCGTAGAGGAACGGCAGAAACGGTTTCGCGTCATGTAAAATTGCAGAAAGGTCAAATAGCCATGTTACATGGCTATTTGTCTATATGGATTTTGCAGGACTTTTCAGAGCGGATGCCGTAGTTTTGCCATTTCCATTTCATGGAGTTCATCAAAAACTTTTTCCGCATTATATTCAGGAGCGTGTTTACAAGCAACGTCACATATTTCCAGAATATCGTTAACGGTAGTTTCCAGCTCATCGGCAATTGTTTCAATAGTTTTATTTTTTCTTAAAAAATCCCGCAGAATTCCCTCTTTAATACTTTCATCTACAGATTTTTTGACAGCGTCATTTAGCGGCATAGTTTTCAGATATCCGCGAACTTTATGGACATACTGTGCATAAAGTTCAATGTCTGGCATGCTTCCAGCAGATCTTTATTTTGCCCTAAATTGATATTTTGTGGAAAACATATTGTTGTTTTCTCCATTCGGTTTTCTGCTGCCATTTTCGTTTGAAATATATAAAAAATTTTGGTGTACATTGATTTTTAGCCTGTTTTTTAGTATTATGATTGAAGTAATGCAAGTATGGACAATGAGAGGTTATGGGCAATTTGACGATATATTGACAAATGCAGCCGGCGCTGCCTGCGGCTGGCTTTGTAACTGGAGAGCGAGAACGTTATGAATACGGTAGTATCAATTGGAAATCAGAATTTTGGATATATGCGGGAACATGGTTCTTTTTATATAGATAAGACGGATTTCATCAGGGAATGGTGGGAAAATCAGGATGATGTTACTCTTATTACCCGTCCTCGGCGGTTTGGAAAAACTTTAAATATGAGCATGATGGAATGCTTTTTTTCGGTAAACTATGCAGACAGGGGAGATTTGTTTGAAAGACTTTCTATTTGGGAGAATGAGAGGTACCGTAAAGTGCAGGGAAGCTGGCCCGTGCTCAGTTTTAGTTTCGCAGAAATTAAAGGCAGGACATATAGCGACACCCGGGAAGGCTTTATCAGTATTTTGCAAAATCTTTATGAGAAACACAATTATCTTTTGCAGGGGAATACTCTGAGCGAAGATGAGAAAAAGAATTATTATACATTTGGACAATATGTGGAAAAGAATCCAATAACAGAAATAACAGATAATACGATAGCCCGGGCAGTGAAAAACCTGATGAAATATATGGTTCGGCATTTTAAGAGTAAAGTTATTGTATTTTTGGATGAGTATGATACGCCGTTGCAGGAGGCATATATCCGTGGTTATTGGGGAAAACTGACACCGCTGATCCGCAGTATGTTTAATTCTACTTTTAAAACAAATGAATATTT
This sequence comes from Eubacterium sp., assembly GCA_022796875.1. Classification (GTDB taxonomy): domain Bacteria; phylum Bacillota; class Clostridia; order Lachnospirales; family Lachnospiraceae; genus JAAWJJ01. Next base: position 25,723 of record JAAWJJ010000052.1, read on the forward strand.
GTACCGGGCCATTTTGACCGGAATAACCAGAGTAAGTAAAGAATCTATTTTTTCGGATCTGAATAATCTTATGGTGGTGGGGACGTCAACAGACCGATATTGCAGTGCGTTTGGTTTTACAGAAGATGAAGTATTCCAGTCGTTGGAAGAGAGGGGACTTGCTGGCGAGATGGATCATATCAGATTCTGGTATGACGGATTCACTTTCGGCAGTAAAACGGGCATTTATAACCCATGGTCTATCACGAAGTTTTTAGATTCCAGGGAATATGGGACTTATTGGGCCGATACCAGTTCAAACGCTCTTGTATCTGAACTGATCAAAACAGGAACGCCAGAGTTAAAAATGCAGATGGAGGAACTGATAACAGGCGGAAATATGAAACTGCTGTTGGACGAGCAGGTAGTTTTTGAACAATTGAAAAAGAAAAAAGGCGCTATCTGGTCTTTAATGGTTGCAAGTGGATATTTGAAACCGGAGGAGCGGATTTTCTGTCCTGAAGAAGGTAAATTTTCATACAATCTGAAAATTACAAACCATGAAGTTGAATTAATGTTCCGGGATATGATAACATCATGGTTTCCAGAAGACGCGACAGCTTATGGGAATTTTAAAGAAGCGCTTATCATAGGTGATTTGGACTATATGAACCAATATATGAACGAAGTTGCAGAAGAAATGTTCAGCAGCTTTGATACAGGACGGAAGCCGTCGGAAAAGAAACAGCCGGAAAGATTCTATCATGGTTTTGTGCTGGGACTTATCGTTGATTTGGCCGGGCGTTACCGAATCCGTTCAAACAGGGAAAGCGGACTGGGACGGTATGATGTGATGATGGAGCCAATACATGAAACAGATGATGCGGTTATAATGGAATTTAAAGTGTTTTCAAAACAAAAAGACCAGACGCTTGAAAAAGCAGTGGAGAATGCTCTTGCACAGATTAATGACATGAAATATGATACTGAGTTAATGGCAAGAGGGATTAAAAAGGAACGGATCAGGCACTATGGTTTTGTATTTGATGGGCAAACAGTGCTGATCGGACAGTAGTGCTGGTTTCTTTTCACGGGGTGGGGAAAGCCTGTGACAGTTTTATCGCTTCTTTTGCAAAACGGCTTTCTCTGAAACTTCTGTAAGTATGGTGATATAAAAAATATTATCTGCACTTTTTTTACACGGATTTCCGGCTATACTGCCAGAACCGGGAAAGCAGTTCCAGAATTTTTAGTATCCCTAACTACGGGATGGGCGGATGTGATTTGATTCCCCCGATTCA